>NZ_JBSFMM010000062.1:0-51989 GCF_053599555.1 Streptomyces sp. NPDC000941 | reverse complement strand
CGGGTGGCGTTGACCTCGTATTTCGCGCGGCGGGGCCTCCCGGTGGGTTTATTACGGTACTGCGACACGCCGTCGTCACGGCGTGTCGCTGTCCCACATCGACCGCAGAATTACTTGGCCTTGCGCATCAGCAGACGCCCGTGGCCGAACCGCTCCCCCTCGCACGGCTCACGCTGCATCCGGGCGGCCTCGACGAACCCGGCCTCGCCGGCCAGCCCCGCCAGCTCGTCGATCGGCCACCGGTAGGCCGTCGTCACTCTGTGGTCGAACTCCGTAAGCGGGTCACCCTCCGACTCGAAGAACGCGAGCAGGAGGTGGCCGTCAGGCGCGAGCACCCGCTGGAACTCCGCGAAGAACGAGGGCACGTTCTCCGGCGGGGTGTGAATGGTCGAGTACCAGGACACGATGCCGTTCAGCTCGCCGTCGGCCAGGTCCAGGGCGTCCATGGAGCCGACCTCGAACCGCAGGTCCGGGTATGCCCCGCGGGCGAGATCGATCATCACGGGCGACAGGTCGACACCGAACACATCCAGCCCCAGGTCCCGCAGATGCGTGGTGATATGTCCGGGGCCGCATCCCAGCTCCGCGACGGGCCCGGCAGCGGCGGTGGTCCGCGCGAGCTCGGCGAACGCGGCGAGCATCGCGCGATCCAGCGGACGAGTGTCCAGCTGGTTGCGGGCGAGTTCGTCGTAGAGGACGGCCACGGCGTCGTAGGCATCCGCTGTCGTACTGAGGTGGGAGGAAAGGTCGGTCACAAGCGAGGACCCTAGGGCCTCCCCTGGCGCACTGGCGAGCGGCAGAAATCAGCCTTGATCACGTTCCAGGCGGGTTCGTCGTCGTTCCAGTTGTCGTTCGTGTTCAGCGACAGCACATGGCTGCCGTCCTCCGTCGAAACGGCGTAGGTGACCGATCCAAAGATGTCTCCGTCATGCCCCCACACCGTCCCGCCGCAGGGCAGGGGGTAGGTCCGCACGCCGAGCCCGTACTCGTATCCGCGCCCGGTGTCGACGCCGGTCAGCAACTCGTCCTGCTGACGCGCGGGAAGGACGCGCCCGCCGAGGAGCGCCCCGAAGAAGCGGTTCAGATCGTGGGTGGTGGAGATGATCTCCCCGGCCGCACCGGCCATGGAGGGGTTGAACTCGGTGACGTCGTAGACCTTCGCCTCCGGCGAGTCGACGAACAGACGGGAGTACGCCCGCGCATGGGGCTCCGGCAGGGTCGGGGAGAACCCCGGTACGACGGTCTCGTCGAGGTGCAGCGGGCGGAGCAGCCGGCTCTCCACCGCGTCGGCGTAGCTCTGCCCGGTGGCCGCCTCGATGACCATCCCCGCGAGGAGATAGTCGGTGTTGGAGTAACGCCACTCGTCCCCCGGCTCGAACACGGGCGGGTGGGAGGTGGCGATCTTGACGAGTTGGTCCGGTGTCCAGCTGTCGTAGCGGTGCTCCAGGAACGCCGCGCCGGTGTAGCGGGAGACGAAGTCCTGGTCCTTGAGTATGTCGAAGACACCGCTGGTGTGGTTGAGGAGTTGGCGAAGGGTGATGCTTCGACCGTCGTAGTCGCTGTGGACGAACACTCCGGGAAGCCACTTCTCGACGCTGTCGTCCAGACTCAGGGTGCCCGCCGCCTCGAGCTTCAATAACGTGACCGCCGTGAAGGTCTTGGTGATGCTGCCGATACGGAAGTGATCCGCCCGCGTCCGTGGCCGGGGCCGCTCCAGATCCGCGACCCCGGCCGTGCCGTACCAGGACCGCCCCCGGCCTGAGTCGACTCCGGCGATGGCGCCGGGGGTGCCGCTTGCGACCAGGTCCTCCAGCGCGGCCCGAGTGGCGGGGCGATCCGGGCCGGCGGGCTGCGGCGGCCGGTGCTGCTCGGCGCTTGCGGTGGACATCGGCGCGAGGGCCAACGCGACGACAACTGCTGCGACAAGGCCGGTGAGCGTGCGGGGTGGGCGTAGATGATGGCGCTTCATGTTCGCGAAATTACGGGCGATTTACGACGCCGCCATCAGGGATCACCCTGGCTCTGCCCTTGGCCTACCCCGAGACCGGCGGGGCTCAGCGGTTGACCTTGACACTGATGTGAGACTTTAGCCTTCCTTCGCCGGGATCTCAGACGACGAGATCTCCGACGACGAAGGAGCAATGATGTCGGGAGCAGTGATCATCGGAGCGGGACCGGGGATCGGCCAGTCGGTCGCCCGCCGCTTCGCACGCGAGGGTCTGCCGATCACCCTCGTGGCACGGTCCGAGAAAACACTGACGGCGGCGGCGGAAGCCCTGTCCGCCACCGGGGTACCGATACGCCCCCTGGTCGCCGACAGCACCGACGAACGCGCCCTGCGCACCGCCCTGGACACCGCGATCGAGGAATTCGGCCTGCCCGACGTCGTGGTGTACAACGCGGCGATCATCCAGGCGGACTCGCTCGGCGAGCTGTCCGTATCCGCGCACCTGGACGCCTGGGCCGTCAACGTGGTCGGGGCGATCAACGCCGCCGCGCGCGTCGTCCCGGCGATGGCGGACCGTGGCAGCGGCACGTTTCTCATCACCGGCGGGATGCCCGAACCGAAGCCGCAGTACCTCAGCCTCTCCCTCGGCAAGGCCGGTGTGCGGTCGTTGGTGGCGCTTCTCGACCAGCAGTACGGCGCCTCCGGTGTGCATGTGGCCACGGTGACCGTTGGCGGCCCGGTCGCCCCCCGGTACGGACTTCGACCCGGATGTCATCGCCGAACACTACTGGCGGCTGCACACCCAACCCCGGCACGAGTGGGAGCGGGAAGTCCTGCACAGCGGGCGCAGCGGCACTGAGCTCTGAGCTCGCGGTGACCGCTTCGCCCCGGCCGCCGCTAGCGTTCCGGCGTGGCCGACTTGCGGAACGCGAACAACTTCTCGGGCTCGATCCGGGCCCATGGCAGCTCCCGCATCCAGCTCTCCCACGCCTGATGCCCGTACACCGAGACCAAGAACGCCTCCAACCCCGGATCTTCCGCTGGACTGACTTCCTGCGCGGTGCCATGCGCCGTGATCTGGAGCCGTTCGCCATCGATGACCGACGCCGACACGGTCGGCCGGGCACGCAGGTGCCGAAAGCGCAGGGAGTCGGCGCCGGAACCGAAATGCAGTCGCCCCTGGTAGAATAACCCGTCGACCGGCCCCACCCGCGGCTCACCTCTGGCGGTCACGGTGGCCAGGGCCATCACACGCATGGCCCCCATCTCCGCCACCACACCCGCCGCATCGAGCCGACGTTCAGGAGTGATGATCGAGCGGAGGTGCGCGCCAGCCAAGACGTACGAATCATCAAGCAGGCGCTGAAGCCGCTCCAGGTCCTCAGGCATCTCGTGCATCTCACGACTCTCTCAGACGGACGCAGTGGCGCTGGCCGCCTCGCCTCCGCAGGCCGCGAATATCAGCCTTGACCGAGGCCGTCGAACCGCCCGGCCTTGACCGCGGCGAGGAAGGGTCCGAGCCGGGCGGGGACAGCGATGAGGACCGCGTGGGGGGCGTCACTCTCGCGGATGAGTATGCGGCCGTCATGCCGGGCGAGCTCGACGCAATTAGCCCCCTCCCCTTCCGAGAACGAGGACTTCTTCCATATAGGTATGGCCGACATGCCGGAAGCCTCACATTTCTTGTGCGATGCCACGGATGGTCTCTCGCGATGCGCGGATGCCCAGTGAAACACCTGCGAGGACATCGTAGATCGCGCGGTATTTGTCGAGTTGAGCCTTGGCGTCGAGGAACGCGCTCCCGTGGGCGGTATCGACCGTCGCGGTGTCCAGGTTCGGGATGACCCCACCCGCGTACAGGAGATTCTGCGCCGATCCGATGAACTTCTCCGAGGCGAACGGAATCACTCGCAACGTCACGGTAGGCCACTCAGACACCTCGAGCAGGTATTCCAACTGGGCCTTCACCACCTTCCGGCCGCCACTGCACATGCGCAATGCTGCCTCGTGGACGATACCGTCGAACGGCGGCGGGGACTCGCGTTCAAAGATCACACGGCGTCTGATCCGGTGCTCCACCCGAGCTTCGGTCTCACCCTCGGGGAGCGGCGGGATGACCGATTCAAAGAGGGAGCGCGCGTAGTCCTCTGTCTGGAAGATACCGGGGATCGTGAGCGCCTGGATCGAGTAGAAGTACGTGGCGTGGTGCTCAAGTTCCGCGAGATCGAGGAATGACAGCGGCAGAACACCTCGGTACTCCTCCCACCAGCCCTTGCCACGCTCTTCGGCCATCGCGCACAGCGCGTCCACCAGCCTCTCGTCCGCAGCGGAGTAAAACGCCGCGAGGCGCCGCACTCGTTCTACGCTGACGCCCCAGCGCCCCGACTCCAGATGACTGATCTTGGCCTGGTTACCTCCGATCATCTCCGCCGCCGCACGGGCGGGCAGCCCGGCCGCCTCGCGGAGTTTCCGCAACTCGGCGCCCAATCGCATCTGTCGGACGGTGGGGCTGCTCCTGGGTGGCATCGATCCCTCTCATTCGGCCCTTCGGTAGGTGCAGTGTGCCGTCTCGCCGTCACGCGCCTCCACTCCGCGTCACCCACAGGTGTGAAGCCTTCCCATCAGGCTTGCGGCGTATCAAGAATCCACCCTACGGTCACGTCACAAACGAACGCGCATCCCCTCCGCACGCACCGGGAGACGCCATGAGCACCGCCGCGTTGGACAGATCCCCACGCCTCGGCCCTCACCCCGCCCAGACCTACTACTTCATCGCGCCGAACTGCTCGACCAGCCCGAAGGTGGTACGCGATCTCCTCGCGTCGCTGCTGCTCGTCACCGGACACCCAGACCTGGTCGACGTCGCGCAGGTGTGCGCCTCCGACGTGGTGACCAACGTGCTGTGGCATACCAAGGTGCCGCACATGTCCGTCGACGTCATCATCGGGGACGACCGGGTGCTGGTCGGCGTACGGGACGACGATCCCCGTGGGCGGCCCGAGGTCCGCCAAGCCTGTATCAAGGATGAGGATGGACGCGGCCTGCAACTCGTGGACCACCTCTCCCATGCCTGGGGCGTGACATGGACGGGCGGACGGCAACCAGACGGAAAGCGGGTGTGGTTCGAGCTCCGCGAGATTGAACGCCCTTGACCGTTGAACGCGAGACGAACACTTCATGAGAGATCAGCCACGTCGGCCCCGTATCCGCCTCCGAGTCATACATTCACCCTCTCAGAGCTCATGACGTAACGGGTTCCCAGCCCTGAAGGGCTGGGCTTTCAGCCGCAATGGTTGAGGGCCGCCGTTACCAGCACTAGCCAACAAAGCACGTTGGAGGTGAGCGAAGTTGGCTACGTTCCGCGTAGGCGAGAAGACCCACCAAGCTGTGCTTCACCAGCAGCTTGCTCTGGAACTCGACCCAGCAGACAACCCCGGGAACAGGGACGAAACGGGGGCCGAGCGCCGTGAGGCAACCGGCGCGGAACATGTGCGAGGTGAGATCCCCACCGCTTCACCTGGCGGCGGGGGCGTCACCCCCAACCAGCCGGTTGGGGAGAAGCCGCGTGAGCGGCACCCCTTCGTATTCGTACTCGACAAACACGGCCAACCATTACAGCCCTGCACACCCGCCAGAGCCCGCAAGCTCCTGAAGAAGGGACGCGCCGTCGTCCACCGGCACACCCCGTTCGCCATCCGTCTCAAGGACCGCACCCTCGCCGAATCCGAAGTCGACGGGGTAGAGCTGGGTATCGACCCCGGCAGCAGACACACCGGTATCGCCGCGTTCACCGCCCAAGGGGGAGAACGCAGAGGGCGGTACGCGGTCCAGCTCGACCACCGGGGCGCGGTCATCCGGAAGAAGATGGCACAGCGCGCCGCCTACCGGCGCCGTCGCCGCACCTCGAACCTGCGCTACCGCGCCCCGCGCTTCAACAACCGCGCCAGACCCAGAGGCTGGCTCGCCCCGTCCCTCCAGCACCGCGTCACCACCACTGTCTCGTGGGTGAGGCGCCTCTCGTGCTGGGCACCGGTCCGCGCCGTGCATGTGGAACGCGTCGTGTTCGACACCCACGCCATCAGCGCAGGCAGGCCACTGGAGGGAGCCGAGTACCAGCACGGCACCCTCCACGGCACCGAGATCCGCGAATACCTCCTGGCCAAGTTCGGCCGAGCCTGCGTCTACTGCGGCATCAGCGGAGTGCCGCTCAACATCGACCACGTCCACCCCCGCAGCCGGGGCGGCAGCGACCGCATCTCCAACCTGGTCACCGCCTGCATCCCCTGCAACGAAACCAAATCCAACCGCCCCGTCGAAGAATTCGTGCGCGACACCACCAAGCTCGCCAAGATGTTGAGCCGGGTCAAAGCCCCGCTGCGGGATGCGGCAGCCGTGCAGTCCACCCGCTGGGCACTGTGGCGCGCACTCGACCAGATGCTGCCCACCCACGTCGCCTCCGGCGGCCGCACGAAGTGGAACCGCACTCGCTGCGGACTCCCGAAGTCCCACACCCTCGACGCCCTCAACGTGGGCAAACTCGACGCAGTCACCGAAACCGTCACCACCATGCTGGTCGCCGGGTGCTCGGGGCGCGGCCAGCATCAGCGCACCAGCCCCGACCGCCACGGCTTCCCCCGCCGCACCAGCCCACGAATCAAGACCGTGCACGGCTACGCCACCGGCGACCTCGTGACCGCTTCCGTACCCAAGGGCAAGTACACCGGTACCCACACCGGTCGCGTCATGGTCCGCACCACCGGCAGGTTCGACATCCGCACTCCTCACGGCCTCGCCGCAGGAATCCGACACACCAACATCCGCCTCCTCCAGCGAGGCGACGGCTACACCTACACCCGCCAACCAGAACCCACCCACGCGTAAACGCACGCCAGAGTAATCCAAAGCCTCGCAAGATCACGCTGACGGGGAAAAGATCATGGGATGGCTGATGGAGCTGTTGGCTCCGGAAAATCTTCTGGCTCTGCTCGGTGTCGTCGTCACGGTCGGGGGGCTGTCGTACGAGCGGCTGATCCCGGGCCGGAAGCGCGTCGGATACCGCGTCCAGATGGACACGCTCATAGACGACAACCCGAACGACGGCCACATCCACCATCGGCTGCGCATGTTGGAGAACACGCCCGATCTCGCCGGGGCCTCGCTGGTGCTGCTGCGCATCGAGAACGACGGCTTCCGCAGCATCGACATCGACGACTACATCACCGCACCCTCGACGGAACACCGCGGGCTCACCGCCATCTTCCCCAATCGCACCGTCATGGACGTGGCCGTCACCGAGCCCAGCCACCCGGATCTGCTCCGCTACCTGCCGCAGCGCGGTACGGAGACGAATCCTGGGCTCATCTGCCGTGACAATGAGATCTCCCTGCCGAGAGTGCCGCTGAACAAAGGCGACCACTTCAAACTGCTGGTATTGCTGACCGGCGCCGGGACCGACAAGGAGCCGCATGTCGTCGGTCGCATCCGGGAGGGCAGGATCCGCAACAACGAGAATTTCCGGCGCCCGAGCAATCGCGTCCTGGGGCTCATCGGCAGCCTGGTGGTCCTCATGCTCCTCCAGCCCATCGGCTTTCAGCTCCTGGAACCGGACCCGCTGCGCCAAGGCTGCGCCGAGGGGACGCTCACCGTCGTGGGCTCCACCGCCTTCGAGCCGGTGATGAACGACCTGGACACGGCGTACGAGGACGACTGCGAAGGCGCCGCCCACATCACCGTCAACGCCCAGGGCAGCGTCCGGGGAACGGACACACTCCGGAACGCCGGGGAGGGAGCGAAGGGCTTCCCCGCGTATCTCTCCTTCTCCGACGGTCTGGAAGTGACCGGGGACCCCAAGCTCAAGGGACATCTGACCGCGCTGTCCGTGTACACCGTGGCGGTGAACAAAGATGTCGGGATCTCGGATCTCTCCCTCGCAGATGTGCGGAAGATCTACTCGGGCGAGATCACCAACTGGAAGCAGCTCCCCGACGGACCCGATCTGCCCATCAGGCTGGTGAGCCGGGACGGGAAGTCAGGAACCCGCGGCGTGTTCGAGAACCGTGTGCTGGGCGGCAAGACCGAGCCCGGGCGCACCTCGGACAACTGCAGGACACCGAAGTTCGACAACACCCACATCATCCGTTGCGAACTCGACAGCACACGAGAGGTGTTGAAGACCGTGGCCCGGACCCCGGGCGCGATCGGTTACGCCGAGCTGAAGGCGGCCAAGGACCGTGCCGAGGGGCAGAAGGACCTTCATCTGCTGCGCCTGAACGGACAGCAGCCGTCCATCGCCACGGTCAGGCACGAGACGTACCCCTTCTGGGAGCCCGAGTACGCCTACACCTACGGGACCCCGCCGCCCAACTCCCTCACATCAAAGTTTCTGGACTTCCTGGCCGGTGACACCGGACGGAACCTCATCGAACACCATGGCCATCTGCCCTGCTCCGCGCCGGAGAACCAGCAGGCGTGCCAGCGGGCGCAACGCCCGTGAAGCGGCCCCGCCGGGTCAGCCGCCGGACAGGTCAGCCTCCGGACGGGGCAGCGGACATCAGCGGATAGTCGGTGTAGCCCTCGGCACCGTACGTGTAAAGGTGCCGCTCGTCGATGGTGTTCAGCGGTGCCCCGGTCGCGAACCGCAGGGGCAGGTCGGGGTTGGCGATGAAGGCACGGCCGTAGGAGACGAGGTCCGCGCGGCCGTCCGCCAGCACCTTCTCTCCGGCCTCCCGGGTCGTCGCCTCACCGTTCTCCCCGACGTTGGCGATGAGCGGGCCCGACCAGCGGGGGCGGAGGTCATCCAGCGCCGGATAGCGGGCGTTGTCCGTGAGGTGGAGGTACACCAATCCCGCACTGTCGATCGCGTCGACCAGAGCCCGGTAGACCGGGGCGGGATCGGACTCGGCCATCCCGAACTGCGGATTGCCCGGCGAGATGCGCAGTGCCGTCCGCTCCGCCCCGATGGCCCCGGCGACCGCCTCGACCGCCTCGACCGCGAACCTGATCCGGCCTGCCACCGAGTCTCCGTAGGCGTCCCGGCGCAGGTTGGTGTTGTCCGCGAGAAACTGGTGAATGAGGTAGCTGTTGGCACCGTGCAGTTCCACACCGTCGAAGCCCGCCTCGATCGCGTGACGAGCGGCCTCGGCGTAGTCGTCGAGGACGGTGCGGATATCGGCGAGGCTCATGGCGCGGGGCACGACCGCATCGGCCTTGCGCCCACCCGGTATGTGTACGGGCCCCGGCTCGGGAACGGCCGAGGGTCCGGCGGGGACCGAGCCGTCGATACGGGCCAGCGGATGTCCCTTGCGGCCGCCGTGCATCAGCTGCGCGAAGATCCTGCCACCCGCGGTGTGCACCGTTTCGGTGACCTTCCGCCAGCCGGCCACATGCGCTTGCGTCTCCAGACCGGGGAGGCGCCAGTCGCTCTGGCCGCCCCGGCTCGGCCAGATTCCCTCGGTGATGAGAAGACCGGCACTCGCGCGCTGCGCGTAGTAGTCGGCGACGAGCGGGAGGGGAGTGCCGTCCTCGTGGGCACGGAACCGGGTCATCGGTGCCATGACGATGCGGTTGGGCAGCTGGAGCGGCCCCAGGGAATGAGAGGTGAGAAGGTCTGCGTTGCTCATGCCGAGACGGTAGAAGCTCACACTGATGTCAGATTCAAGTGGAGGTGGCGACGTGCGCATCGGTGAACTGGCCCGCCGTACGGCAGTCAGCGAGCGCTCGCTGCGCTACTACGAGCAGCAGGGGCTGCTCACCTCATACCGCACATCCGGCGGCCACCGCGCCTACGACGAGGGCGCGGTGGACCGGGTCATCCGCATCCAGGAGCTCTACGCCGCCGGACTGTGCAGCTCGAAGATCGCCGCGTTGCTGCCCTGTCTACGGGACACGGACGGCGGTCCTTCGCCGGAGGCCACCCCGCGGCTGGTCTCCGACTTGTGGGAGCAGCGGGAGCGGCTGGACCGGATGATCGCGGAACTGGCCCGCGCCCGCGAAGTCCTCGACGGAGTGATCGAGGCGGCTTCCGGTGAACCGGTGCCCGGCCCGCTCGCCCAGGTACGCGAGGACCTGACCACATGAGCGCCCGCCCCGCCGCCGGAAGCGACGAGGACCCGGGCGCCGCCGCGGCCCGCCTCACCGGCCGCCCGGTGACCGGCCGTCGCCCCCTGTCGGGAGCGCTCGCCGAAGTCGTACTGGACGGCGGGCAGGTGGTGATGGTCAAGCGCGGCTCCGGCCCCGGCGCCGCCCTGGCCGAGGCCGCGGGGCTGCGCTGGC
Organism: Streptomyces sp. NPDC000941; assembly: GCF_053599555.1. NCBI lineage: Bacteria > Bacillati > Actinomycetota > Actinomycetes > Kitasatosporales > Streptomycetaceae > Streptomyces > Streptomyces sp. NPDC000941. Next base: position 41,770 of record NZ_JBSFMM010000062.1, on the reverse strand, counting down.
TGGCCGAGGCCGGTACGGTCCGCGTCCCGGCGGTGCTCGGCCACGACCCGCACTGGCTGGTGACCGAACACATCCCGACCGGCCCACCCAGCGCCCGCGCCGCAACCCGATTCGGCCACGACCTGGCCGCCCTCCACACCGCCGGCGCCCCCACGTTCGGCGCCCCGCCACCCGGCGGACCCGAGGAGGCGTACATCGGGCTCGCCCCGATGCGCAACGTCCCCGGCCCCGACTGGCCCCTTTGGTACGCCGAACACCGCGTACTGCCCTATCTGCGCCGCGCAATCGACGACGGCACGATGCGCTCCGCCGAAGCAGCCACGATCGAGCGCGTCTGCGAACGGCTACCCGAACTGGCGGGCCCCGCCGAGCCCCCCGCCCGGCTCCACGGCGACCTCTGGAACGGCAATGTCCTGTGGGGCGCCGACGGACAGACCTGGCTGATCGACCCGGCCGCGCACGGCGGCCACCGCGAGACCGACCTGGCGATGCTCCACCTCTTCGGCTGCCCGCACCTGGACCACGTACTCGACGGCTACCAGCAGGCCGCCCCACTCGCCGAAGGCTGGCGAGACCGCATCGCCCTGCACCAGCTCTTCCCGCTCCTGGTCCACGCGGTCCTCTTCGGCCGCGGCTACGCCGACCAGGCCCTCGTCACCGCCCGCGCGACTCTGTCGGCCTGACCCGCGCTCAGCTCCCTAGAAGCAACTGCCGTGCCGCCGCCTCCACCGTCTGCGCGAGGAGCACGGCGATGGTCATGGGACCGACCCCGCCCGGGACGGGCGTGATCAGGCTCGCCCGCTCCCGCGCGGACTCGAAGTCGACGTCCCCGACATTGCCCGGGTTGTATCCCGCGTCGATCACCACGGCTCCCGGCTTCACATCGGCCCCGGCGATGAACCGCGGACGGCCGACGGCGGCCACCAGCACATCGGCCTCGCGCACGATCGCCGACAGGTCGGCGGTACGCGAGTGGCAGTACGTCACCGTGGCGTCCCGGCCGAGCAGCAGCATCCCTGCGGGCTTCCCCAGAATGGCGCTGCGCCCCACCACGACAGCGTGCTTGCCCGCGAGGTCGACGTCGTACTCGTCCAGCAGCCGCATGATGCCGCCGGGGGTGCAGGAGGCGAAGCCGGGCAGGCCGAAGGCCATGGCCGCGAAGGAGTGCATGGTGACGCCGTCGACGTCCTTCTCCGGGGCGATCGCCTCGAAGGCGGCGCGCTCGTCGATATGAGGTCCCACGGGATGCTGCAGGAGGATCCCGTGCACCCCGGGGTCCTGGGACAGCGCGGTGATGGTGTCGACCAGGACGCCGGTGCTGACCGACGCCGGCAGGGTCACCTGGCGTGACTCGATCCCCGCCTTCCGACACCTGACACGCTTCATCCGGACATAGGTCACCGAGGCCGGGTCTTCCCCGACCAGGACGGTGGCCAGACAGGGCGCCGTTCCGGTGCGCCGTGCGATGTCCGCGGCGGCCTTCGCGGTGTCCTCGGTGATACGACCGGCCAGGCCGGTGCCGTCCATCAGGCGAGCTGTTCGGGTCCCGTCCATACGCCACTCCTGAGGCACTCATACGAGTCGCCCAGGCGCGCGGCATCGACAACCGGTGTCAGACCGCTCCCCGGTGGTGCTCCACCTCAGCGCCAGTCACGGCCCGCGTCCACCTTAAGGGAGGGACGCCGCTCGGCGGCGGACGATGGCCGCTCCCCGGGGCGGCTAGCATCACCGGCAACCGATCCGAGGAACGGAGTTCACCCGTGCGTAACCCGCGTGTTGGTGTCGCCATCCTGACCATGGGCACTCGGCCCGCCGAACTGACCGCTCTGCTCGCTTCGGTCGCCGAGCAGGACACCCCCGCGGCGCGGGTGGTGGTCGTCGGCAACGGCTCGCCGCTGCCGCTCCTCCCCGACGGGGTGACCGGTGTCGAACTGCCGGAGAACCTGGGCATCGCCGGCGGCCGGAACGCCGCCCTGGCCCGGCTGAAGGAGTTCGGGGATGTCGATGTCGTGGTGGACTTGGACGACGACGGGCTGCTGATCAGCACGGACGTCTTCACGCGGCTGGTGGAGCTGTACGAGTCGGACCCGCGGCTGGGCATCGTCAGCTTCCGCGTCGCCGACGAGCGGGGCCGCACCCAGCGCCGCCACGTCCCCCGACTGCGTGCCTCGGATCCGATGCGCGGCGGGCTGGTGACCACGTTTCTCGGCGGCGGCCACGGCCTGTCCATGCGGATGCTGGAGGAAATCGGCGGCTGGCCCGAGCCGTTCTTCTACGCCCATGAGGAGACCGACCTGTCCTGGCGGGCCCTGGACGCGGATTGGAAGGTTCTCTACGAGCCGGACTTGGTGCTCCAGCATCCGTGGACATCGCCGACCCGCCACGCGGTCTTCTACCGTATGGTCGCCCGCAACCGGGTCTGGCTCGCCAAACGGCACCTTCCCGCCCTCCTCGTCCCCGTCTACCTGGGCACCTGGACCGCGCTGACCATGGCCCGCACCAGGTCGGCGGCCGGATTGCGGGCATGGTTCGGCGGCTTCGTCGAGGGCCTGCGCACCCCGTGCCCACCGCGTCGGCCGATGCGGTGGGCCACCGTATGGCGGATGACCCGGCTGGGCCGACCGCCGGTCATCTGATCAAGCAGCCGCTACAGCACCAGCGTCCGGTAGCGGTCGGCCACCTCCGCCAGCACCTCCGCGCCGTCCCGCGCCCATAGGGCCGGGTTGAAGATCTCCACCTCGATCGGTCCGTCGAAGCCCGTCGCGTCGACGCGCTCGCGGAACCAGCGGAAGTCGACGGCGCCGTCGCCGAGTTGGCCGCGGCCCAGGAGGACGCCCTCCGGGAGGGGGGTGATCCAGTCGGCGAGCTGGAAGGAGGCGATGCGGCCGCCGGCTCCCGCGCGGGCGATCTGGTCGGCCACCGTGTCGTCCCACCACAGGTGGTACGTGTCGACGACGACGCCCACCTGGTCCGCCGGGAAGCGCTCGGCCAGGTCGAGGGCCTGGGCGAGGGTGGAGACGACGCAGCGGTCGGAGGCGTACATGGGGTGCAGGGGCTCGATGGCCAGGCGGACGCCGCGCTCAGCGGCGTAGGGGGCGAGTTCGGCGAGGGCGTCGGCGATGCGCTCGCGGGCCGCGAAGAGGTCGCGGCTGCCGGATGGGAGGCCGCCGGAGACCAGGATGAGGGTGTCGGTGCCGAGGGTGGCTGCCTCGTCGATGGCGGCGCGGTTGTCGGCGAGGGCGGCGGCGCGCTCGGCCGGGTCGATGGCGGTGAAGAAGCCGCCCCGGCACAGGGAGGTGACGGCCAGGCCCGCGTCGCGGATCAGTCTCGCGGCCGCCTCCACGCCGTACTCCTGCACCGGCGCGCGCCACAGGCCGACGCCCGGGACGCCCGCCTTGACGCAGCCCTCCGCCAGTTCGGGCAGCGACCACTGCTTGATCGTTTCCTGGTTGAGGCTCAGGCGGGTCAGATCGCCGCTCACACCGGTCATTGCGTCACTCCGTACACCGTCAGCAGGGCCTTCATCCTCGACTCCGCGAGGCCCGGGTCCGGGAACAGGCCCAACCCGTCCGCCAGTTCGTACGCCCGCGCCAGGTGCGGCAGCGAACGGGACGACTGCTGGCCGCCGACCATCGTGAAGTGCGACTGGTGGCCGGCCAGCCAGGCCAGGAAGACCACGCCCGTCTTGTAGAAGCGGGTCGGGGCCTGGAAGAGGTGGCGGGACAGCTCGACCGTGGGGTCGAGCAGACCGCGGAAGGCCGCCGTATCGCCGGTGTCCAGTCGGCGCACCGCCTCGGCGGCCAGCGGGCCCAGCGGGTCGAAGATGCCGAGCAGCGCGTGGCTGAAGCCGTGATCGTCGCCCGCGATCAGTTCGGGGTAGTTGAAGTCGTCGCCCGTGTAGCAGCGCACGCCGTCCGGGAGGAGGCGGCGCAGCTCGATTTCGCGCTGGGCGTCGAGGAGGGAGACCTTGATGCCGTCGACCTTGTCGGGGTGGGCGGCGATGACGTCGAGGAAGGTGCGGGTGGCGGGGTCCAGGTCGGTGGCGCCCCAGTAGCCTTCGAGCGCCGGGTCGAACATGGGGCCGAGCCAGTGCAGGACGACCGGCTCGGCGGCCTGGCGCAGCAGGTGGCCGTAGACCTCGAGGTAGTCGTCGGGGCCCTTGGCCACGGCGGTCAGGGCGCGGGAGGCCATGAGGATGGCCTGGGCGCCCGCCGTCTCGACGACCTCCAGCTGCTCCTCGTACGCGGCCCTGACCTCGTCGAGGCTGTAGGGGTAGCCGAGCTCGGTGACGGGCAGCTGGTCGGTGCCGACGCCGCAGGCGATGCGGCCGCCGACCGCCTTGGCCTCGGCCGCCGAGCGGCGGATCAGCTCGGCGGCGCCGGCCCAGTCGAGGCCCATGCCGCGCTGGGCGGTGTCCATGGCCTCGGCGACGCCGAGACCGTGGGACCACAGGTGGCGGCGGAAGGCGAGGGTGGCGTCCCAGTCGACGGCGGCGGGGCTGTCGGGGGTGATATCGGCGTACGGGTCGGCGACGACGTGGGCGGCGGAGAAGACCGTACGGGAGGCGAGCGGCGCACCGCCTGGGTCGAAGCCGGTCGTAAGGGCCGCGGGTTCGGTGCGGGGTTCGTACGCGCGGGTGGCGCCGCCCTCGGCGGGGAGGTGAATGGTCACAGGCTCAGCTCCGGTACGTCCAGGCGGCGGCCCTCCGCCGACGACTTGAGGCCCAGCTCGGCGAGTTGTACGCCGCGCGCGCCGGCCAGCAGGTCCCAGTGCCAGGGGTCGTCGAGGGCGACATGGCGCAGGAACAGCTCCCACTGTGCCTTGAAGCCATTGTCGAACTCCTCGTTGTCCGGGACCTCCTGCCACTGGTCGCGGAAGCTCTCGGTGAGCGGGATGTCGGGGTTCCAGACCGGCTTGGGGGTGGCGGAGCGGTGCTGGGCGCGGCAGCGGCGCAGCCCCGCGACGGCCGAGCCCTCGGTGCCGTCGACCTGGAACTCGACCAGCTCGTCGCGGTTGACGCGGACCGCCCAGGAGGAGTTGATCTGCGCGACGGCGCCGCCTTCGAGCTGGAAGATGCCGTAGGCCGCGTCGTCGGCGGTGGCGTCGTACGGCTTGCCCTGCTCGTCCCAGCGGGTGGGGATGTGGGTGGTGACATGTGCCTGGACGGTCCGTACGGCGCCGAAGAGCTCGTGCAGCACGTACTCCCAGTGCGGGAACATGTCGACGACGATGCCGCCGCCGTCCTCGGCGCGGTAGTTCCAGGAGGGCCGCTGGGCGCTCTGCCAGTCGCCCTCGAAGACCCAGTAGCCGAACTCGCCGCGCACCGACAGGATCTTGCCGAAGAAACCGCCGTCGATGAGGCGCTTCAGCTTGAGCAGGCCGGGGAGGAAGATCTTGTCCTGGACCACGCCGTGCTTGACGCCCGCCGCGTCGGCGAGCCTGGCCAGCTCCAGGGCGCCCGCCAGGCCGGTGGCGGTCGGCTTCTCGGTGTAGATGTGCTTGCCGGCCGCGATGGCCTTCTTGATGGCCTCTTCGCGGGCGGCGGTGACCTGGGCGTCGAAGTAGATGTCGATCGAGTCGTCGGCGAGGACGGCGTCGACATCGGTGGACCAGTCGTCCAGGCCGTGGCGCTCGGCCATTGCCTTGAGGGCGTGGTCCCGGCGGCCGACGAGGACCGGCTCGGGCCACAGCACGGTGCCGTCGCCGAGGTCGAGGCCGCCTTGTTCGCGGATGGCGAGGAGCGAGCGGACGAGGTGCTGACGGTAGCCCATACGCCCCGTCACACCGTTCATGGCGATCCGCACTGTCTTGCGTGTCACGGTTTTCTTCTCCTCACCGAGGTCCTCATCAGACGTCGCCAGGGTCATAGCAAGCGCTTTCTATACGCTAACCGCCCCGGCCCGCCCATGTCCACAGAGAGAGCGGGGCCAGAGAGCGGACACGGGGCGGTCGGCGGATCAGCGCAGTGTCAGGCGGTAGCTGAGCGGCGCGCGCCCCGTGATCAGCACGCGGATACCGGAGACATTGAGGCTGCCGGCCATCCAGCTGTAGCGCTCCCCCGCGTCCACGGTGGCCGGCTGACGCGGGCCGCTGCCGTTGCCCGGCCCGAACGTGATCGCGTCATCGCCCACCGTGTACGTCCCGTGCCCCTTCACCAGCTGGTACGTATCCGCCTGGCCGGCGACCGGCTCCACGCCGCCGAGCGTGCCGCCGGGACGGAAGCACAGCTCCAGGGCGAGCGGGACCTCGGAGGGGCCGACCGAGAAGTCCAGGTCCCAGCCGCCGCCGGACTCCCTCAGCCGCACCTCCGTACGCAGGGTGCGCCACTGCTTGGGCCGGTGCGGGAAGTCCATCGCGGACCAGAACCGGCCGTCGTCGGTCAGCGGGTACAGCCCGTCGGCGCGCCGGTGCTGCGGCGGCAGCGGCAGGTGGAACGCGGCCCGGACCTCCGCCGACAGCCGCCAGCCGTCGCCGTCGGCCGTGCGCACCAGGTCCTCGGCCCGGAAGTGGCCGGTGGAGAAGAACTGCGGGGACAGCCGCAGCGAGTCCAGGATCGCCCCGCCCTTGCGCCACTTGAGGAAGGTCGGGTTGGTGGACAGACCGGAGGAGATGGCGTGTACGTCGGGGAAGTCGGTCCCGCCGAAGATCGAGGTGCGGGCGGTGCCCCGGCCGATCCTGACCAGGCCGCACTCCTTGTCGTGGAAGGTGAACTTGCCCGGCGCCTCCGTGGCCTTGGGCAGTGGTGCGGCCAGCTCCGGGTGGTCCAGCACCTCGGCGAGGAAGTCCCCGAGCGGGGTCTCGTCGAAGGTCTGGCCCGCCCCGCGCCGCTGGATGGTCTCGGCGACGGCCGCGAACCGCCCGTCCTTGTCCCGGAGCGCCAGCGCCCGGTACTGGAGCCAGTACTCGGACACATGCTTCGTCGTCTTCTGGTCCTGGCGGCGCGAATGCACCGTCTCCACCTCGCCGTTCGGCTCGATGAGGTGGAGCGTCGCCTCCAGGTTGCGGCGCACGCATGCGTACAGCTCGGGCCGGTCGGTCAGCCGCGCGAGCGTCAGCAGGGAGGGGTTGGTGACGATCGGCGCGTAGGTGGCGCTGCGCTCGCTGTACTGGCCGGCCGGGTACTGGTCGATGCCCTCGGCCAGCCAGGCGTCGATGCGCCGGGTGTAGCTCTCGTCCGGCCAGAAGGAGTTGACGCGGGCGAGGGCGGCGCAGATCTTCCAGCGGTGGTTGGGGGTGTGCACCCCGCCGTCGGCCAGGCCCTTGCCCGCCTTGAGCAGGATCTTCTTGAGGGTGGCCCGGATGGACCGCGTGGAGGTGTCGTCGTCCTCCTCCAGCAGCCCGTACGTCAGCCCCAGGTCGACGATCGAGAAGCCGGTGTCCGGCGGGGAGTGCACCGCGCCCTGGTCGTAGAGGCCGTCGTCGAACTGCGCGGCGGCCAGCGCGTCGGCCAGTTCGGTCAGCGGCGCGATGAGCGCGGCGTCGTGGTGGTGGCCGGCGTCGGCCCATACGTGCACCGAGGCCAGCAGGCGCAGGCTGCGGGCGGCCCAGCGGGCCTTGCCCTGGTCTCTCAGCTCGGCGATGGCGGCGGCGCGGCCGTCCAGGACCTCGGCCACCCGGCCGTCGGCCGCCTCGGTGAGGACGGCCAGGAACTCCTTGTCGACATCTTCGGCCGAGACCGTGGCCCGGCCCGGTGCCGCCGCGGCGGACTCGGGCGCGGCGGCGAGCAGTCCGCCGACTGCGGCGGTCCCGGCGAGGAAGTGGCGGCGGTGCAGGGTCATCTGTGGTGCTCCGTGGTGGTTCGGGGATGCTCAGGGGTGGCCGTGCCGGCTGCGGAGTGCTCGACGGCCCGGGCGGCGAGCGCGAGAGGGCCGGGCACGAGGACGACCAGCGGCGGGTAGGCCCAGGCGCAGACGGCGGCGGTGGCCACGGCCAGCAGCAGGACGGCGCTGCCGCGCGGCGCGCGCACCGTCTCGTACGCCGCCGTACGCACCGCCTCCCGCCAGCTGGTGGCCGACTCCGGGCGGGCGCAGGCGCGCAGCAGGACCACGGCCAGCAGGGCGCCCGCGGCCAGCAGGGCGGGGCGGAAGACCGCCGCGCCCGGCAGCCCGGCCCCGGCCAGCAGCGCGTTGAACAGCAGCAGCGCGCCGCCGGCCACGACGGCCACCCCGGCCAGCAGATCGCCGGTGCGCAGCCGGGCCCGCAGGGCCCGGACGTAGCCCGGGACGGTGATCGTCTCGTCGTGGCGGACCCGCCGGTCGAGGGCGGCGCAGGCGGTGGACATGGCGGCGGGCGCGGTGAGCACCGGCAGAGCGGCGACGGTGGTCAGAAGGCCCAGCAGCAGTACGTCGGAGAAGAGGGCGAAGCGGGGGCCGACCAGCTCCCCCGGTTCCCGGGTGGTGGCATACCGCACGGCGCGTCAGCCCTTCAGTCCGGAGTTGGCCATGCCCTCCACCAGGAAGCGCTGGAAGGCGAGGAAGAACAGCACGATCGGCAGCAGCGCGAAGACCGACATGGCGAACATCGGGCCGAAGGCCGACTGGCTGGAGGCGTCCACGAAGGACCGCAGGGCCAGGGTGAGGGTGAACTTCTCCGGCTCGAAGAGGTAGATGAGCTGGGTGAAGAAGTCGTTCCAGGTCCAGATGAAGGTGAAGATCGCGGTGGTGATCAGGGCGGGCCTGGTCAGCGGCAGGATGACGCTGAAGAACGAGCGGAACGGCCCGCAGCCGTCGATCCGCGCCGCCTCGTCCAGCTCACGCGGCAGCGAGCGCATGAACTGCACGATGAGGAAGACGAAGAAGGCGTCGGTGGCCAGGAACTTCGGCAGGATCATCGGCCAGTAGGTGTTCACCATGCCGAGCTGGTTGAAGACGATGTACTGCGGGATCAGCACCGCGTGGTGCGGCAGCATGATCGTCGCGATCATGAAGGCGAACAGCGGGCCGCGCATCTTGAACCGCAGCCGCGCGAAGGCGTACGCGGCGAGCGAGCAGCTGATGACGTTGCCGAGCACCGCGCCGCCCGCGATGAGCAGCGAGTTCCACAGCAGCCGGCCGACGCTGACCTCGTTCACACCGTCCAGCGCGGTGGAGTAGTTGCTCCACTCCAGATGGCTGGGGAGCAGCTTGAGGCTGGCGATCACCTCGTTGGCCGGTTTGAAGGAGGTCGCGACCAGCCAGGCCAGTGGGTAGAGCATCACCAGCAGCACGGCGATCAGGACGGCGTGCTGGGCGATCCGGGCGGGGCGCGGGCGGCGGCGGGCCGTGGCGCCCGTCGCCACCGGGTGGGTGGTGTCCACGGTGGTCATCGGGCCCCCTCGTTGTCGTCGTTGGCGTAGAAGACCCAGGAGCGGGAGGTGCGGAAGAGCACCGCGGTGATAATGCCGATGGCCACCAGCAGCACCCAGGCCATGGCCGAGGCGTAGCCCATGTGGGAGGCGGTGAAGCCGCGGTCGTAGAGGTAGAGCGTGTAGAAGAGCGTGGAGTCCGCGGGTCCGCCCTTGCCGCCGCTGACCGCGAAGGCCGGGGTGAAGACCTGGAACGCCTGGATGGTCTGCAGCACCAGGTTGAAGAAGAGCACCGGGGAAAGCATCGGGAGCGTGATGGAGCGGAACTGCCGCCACCATCCGGCCCCGTCCATGGCCGCCGCCTCGTACAGCTCGCCGGGTATCTGCTGCAGCCCGGCCAGGAAGATCACCATGGGGGCGCCGAATTGCCAGACGGTCAGCAGCGCGACCGCCAGCAACGCCCAGCCCGGCTTGTTGATCCAGCCGCCGATGTCCAGGCCGAACCAGGACAGCAGGTTGTCCACGGTGCCGCCGTCGTTGAAGATCGCCCGCCAGACCAGGGCGATGCTCATGGACGCGCCGAGCAGCGAGGGGGCGTAGAAGGCGGAGCGGTAGAAGCCCTTGCCGCGCTTGACGGACTTCAGCGCCAGCGCGACCGCGAGGGCCAGCGCGAGCTGCAGCGGCACCGCGATCACGACATAGGTGAGGGTCGAGGTGACCGACCGCCAGTAGCGGGGGTCCTCGGTGAACATCTGGACGTAGTTGCGGAAGCCGACCCAGCTGGGATCGTTGAACATGTCGTAGTTGGTGAACGACAGATACAGCGACACCGCCATGGGCAGCAGCGTCAGCACACTGGCGCCGAGCACCCACGGGGACAGGAACACCCAGGCGGCGCCCTGGCGTTCGCGCTTCGGGGGGCGCTTGCCGGCCCGGCCGGCGCCTGCCGCGGCCGGCTGGGGGCGCGTTGCGGTCGCGGTCATTGCCTCAGCTCCGCCTTCGCCTCGGTGATGTAGTTCTCGGCCGCCTCACGCGGCGACATCCGCTCGAACGACACCTGGTCGTAGTCGCGTGTGAAGGTGGTCTGCAGGGACGCGTCGCCCTTGGGCGGCGCGGGCGGCGGATCCTTGAGCTTGCCCTCGAACTGCTTCTGGTAGGCGGAGACCACCAGGTCGAAGCCCTCCAGCTTGGGCGCCACGACCTTGCGGATGGTGTCGTTGGCCGGAATGCCGCGGGAGTTGCCGAGGATGGCGCCCGCCTCGGCGTCGTTCAGCAGGAAGTCGACGAACTGGGCCGCCTCCTTGGGGTGGCCGGTCTTCGACGACGCCCCGAAGAACATCGACGGCTTGAAGTACTGGCCGGGCGTGCCGTCCTCGCCCACCGGCATCGGCGCGAGCTTCACGCCCTCCCCGGCGATCGGCACGTAGCCGCTGGAGGGGGCGTCCCAGTTGAAGTCCGAGACGGCCTTGAGCCGGCCGAACGGGGTGTTCTCCACCGAGCCGTCGATCTGGGTGGTCTGCTCGGCGGGGCTCACCGCGCCCTGCTTGCGGAGCTTGGTGCACCACTCCCAGAAGCGCGCCAGGTCGTCCGCCGTGAAGCCGAGCTTGTAGTCGTCGGTGTAGAGGACCTTGCCCTGGCCGCGCAGCCAGATCTCGAAGACGTCCTCACTCTGGCCCGGGTCGATGCTGCCCACCCGGCCTCCGGTCGCCTTGGATCGGGACAGCTTGAGCATGGCGTCCGCCCAGTCGTCCCAGGTCCAGCCGACCTTGGGCTCGGGCACCCCCGCCTTGCGCCACAGGACCGAGTCGTACACCACGGTCTCCGAGCCGCGCGCCACCGGGATCGCATACTGCTTGTCGTTGACGACGCCGGTGGCCAGCAGCCCCTTGTCCATCTCGGAGGTGCGCAGCTCGTTGTGGGGGCCCAGGTCGAGCAGCACCCCGCCGTCCGCGTACTGGTTGATCATCCGGTAGTCGAGCTGCATCACATCGGGGGCGTCGCCGCCCGCCGCCTGCGTGGCGAGCTTCTGCTTGTACGCGTCGAAGCCCGCGAACGAGGTGACGATGTCGATCCTGGGGTTCTTCTTCTCGAAGAGTTTGACGGCCTCTTCCGTGCGGGCCGCCCGGTCCGGGTTGCCCCACCAGGTGAAACGCAGGGTGACCTTGCCGCCCGAGCCGCCGCCTTCACCTCCGCCGCAACCGGTGAGGGTCGCGCAGAGGGTGAAGGTGAGGGCCAGGGCGCAGGACACCTTTGTCCTGATTCGAAGCATGCTGTGGCCAGCCTCCCTTCTGATCTTTCCGAAATGTGGTGGCCAGCGATTATGGGGCTGTTCGCCGTGGTGGGGGCAGGGGTCGGATCACTCGCCGTAGTACGGCAGCGTGACGCCGGGGAGTTCGTACTCGTCTCGGCGGCCGCACATGCCGTAGCCGCCCTGCCGGGTGGGCCCGGACGCGCGGACGCGAGCGCGGGCCAGATGCGCCGGGTCGCCCGCCGCGAGAGCGGCCAGCTGGTCGCCGGTGCGCTGCGCGGCGGCGAGCGCGCCGTCGCGCCAACGGGGCTCCCAGGCCGCCACCTTGGGCCCGACCAGCCGCACCGCGGCCTGGTGGAAGGCGCGCAGCGGACCGTCGTCGCCCTTCTCCAGGGCCTCGCGCAGCTCCAGATAGCCGGTGACCGCCAGATCGCGGCGGCGCCGGGCCGCGGCGTCGGCCTCGGGCCCCTCCTTGGCGGGCAGCGTGGCGGCCGCGGTGTACGCCTCGGCGTCGGCCAGGACCTCGGAAGGGAAGGTGAACACGGCGTCGCCCGCCTCGGGCAGCCCGCTGTTCTGCATCAGCACGGTCACCTTCAGCCCGCCGCCCTGCACCATGCGGTGCACCGTGCCGGGCGAGAACCACACCACCGCGCCCGGCTCCAGCGGCGTCTCGACGTAACCGTCCTCGACGGTCAGGGTCTGGACGGCGCCGCGCCCGCCGGTGACCACATACGCCTCGGTGCACGCCAGATGGAGGTGCGGGCTGCCGCCGCACACCCCGTCGGCGGCCTCCCATTCGTACGCGCTGATGTGGGAAAGACCCACCCCGCCCGGCAGCGGATCGGTGATCCCGCTCATCTTCCGCTCACCACCCGTGGGACTTGAGGTAGGTCTCGGCACGGTCCCGGTCCCAGGCACCGTCCGCGATCACCACGCGGTAGCGGTACGCGAAGCTCTCGCCCGGGGGCAGCGCGAACTCCTCGAAGAACGCCCAGGAGAAGGCGACCGAGGGGATGGGCTCGGAGCGTACGAACCAGTGGGAGGCGTGCACGGCTTCGGTGTTCTCCGGCGCGTGGGAGAAGAGCAGTGTGGAGTGGCCGTCCACATCGTCGTGCTCGGCGGTGATGGCGATCCAGGGCGCCTCGGCGGCCGGGGTGCCCATCAGATCGGACGCGCCCTGCTCGCCCTCGCCGCCGCGCCCGCCGGGGCCGAACACATCGCCGCCGGTGAAGTCGCGGGGGCCGCGCCAGTTCAGCCCGGTGTAGCCGGCCATCTCACGGCCCGCGGTGGTCGGGGAGCCGAAGCGCAGCTCCTCACCGCGGACGTTGGTGAGCCGGATCGACCAGTCGATGGCCCAGGTGCCCTCGGCGGGCTCCACGGAGTGGACCTCGACGGTGCGCAGCTCCTTCGCCCACTCCTGGCCACCGCTGTGTTGTTCAGAAGGATGGGCGACCCAGGTGAGCTTCTCGGCGAAGCGCAGCCGGTCGTCGGTGACGGTGAACTCCTCGAAGCCGTCATGGCGCATCGAGCCGACGCGTTCATCGACCCGCTGGTAGCCCTGCTCGGGGCCGAGGTAGCTGTTGCCGCCCCAGAAGTTCTGCTCGGACAGATGGCTCGCGGTCATCTGCAGGCCCTTGTGCCAGCGGTGGTCGTTGGGCCGGTAGCCGGAGACCACATTGCCGGCCAGGGTGCGCAGCGGGTGGGTGTAGGGCTTCAGCGATTCGAACGGGTCGGCGTCCGGCTTGTAGACGTAGGCCAGCAGCTCGACGCCCCCGGAGGCGACCGTGACGCTCTCGCCGTGGGTATGCGTGACGGTGATCGGCTCGGTCATGCTCAGTTCTCCTTGGCGGGTGCCCAGTCGGGGTGGTTGCCGTGCATGGCGTCGTAGTACGGGTCGCCGGGGGCGATCTCGCCGGCGTGAACGGGCCGCCCGGTGAAGGCCGACTTGTAGAGCGCGGCCAGGAACTCCATGGTGCGGCGGGCGTCCGGGCCGCTGCCCGGGGGCCGTACCCCGTCCCGCATCGCGTCGAGCACCACGGCCAGCTGGGCGGTGTGCGAGCTGGGCAGATCGGCGGCCGGGGTGCGCCAGTGGGCGATGCGGTCGGCGGCGTCGCGGGTGTGCGGGGCGGGGGTGTAGACCCAGTCGTCGTTGCTGTGCCCGTACAGGTGGGTGAGTTCGACGGTGGCGTCGGCGCAGTCGATACGGATCCGGCTGACCTCGTCCGGCGACACCACGCTGTTGACGACGGTGGCCACGGCGCCGTTCGCGAAGCGGACCAGCGCGGTGGAGACGTCCTCGCTCTCCACGTCGTGGACCAGCCGCCCGGCCATGGCCCGTATCTCGGTCCAGTCGCCGAGGAGGTAGAGCAGCAGGTCCATCTGGTGGATGCCGTGGCCCATCGAGGGGCCGCCGCCCTCGCTGTCCCAGCGGCCGCGCCAGGGCACCGCGTAGTACTCGGTGTTGCGGTACCAGGTGGTCTGACAGTGGGCGACCAGCGGTTTGCCAAGCTCGCCGCTGGTCAGCAGCTCGCGGGCGTGGACGGCGCCCGAGCCGTAACGGTGCTGGAAGACCACGGACGCGTACGGGCCGCCGTCGGCCTTATCTGCCGCCTCGGCCGCCGCGATCTCGTCGTACTCGGCGAGGGTGAGGCACAGCGGCTTCTCGCACAGCACCCAGGCCCCGGCGCGCAGGGCCGCCACGGTCTGCTCGCGGTGGAGGGAGGGCGGGGTGCCGATGAGAACCAGGTCGGGGCGCTCGGCCTCCAGCATGGCGGCCAGGTCGGTGTAGCCGGTCACGGTGAATCCGGGGCCCGTCTCACCGGGCTCGGCGGCCTGGGCGCGGAATGCCTCCAGGCGGCTCTCGTCCACGTCCACCCCCGCGACGAGGTCGACGCGGTCGGCCTGCGCGCGGAGCGCGGGCAGATGGCTGCCGGAGACAATGCCTCCGGTGCCGACGACTGCGGCACGGATACGGGTGGTGGCTGCGGCCATGAACAGGGCTCCTCGCCGAGGGAAAGCGCTTGCTGGGGAGGACCCTAGACATGGTCCGGATGACCGGACAAGACCTTGGCGAGCACAATCGGGCCCCTGTTGAAACTTTCGAAGGGGAGGGGAACGGGAGGGGAACGGGAAGGGCGGAGCGGGTGCGCGGGTGGTGCCTCTCCATGGGCGATGCGCCCGGACATCCCTCTCCGGCACCCACCCTGACCAGTGAGAGCATGGGCGTGCGCGAAGCCGCCGCGTCCCGGGGCGCACGCGGCGCACCACCAGGTGACCATCCAACGGAGGAATCATGGCAGTGACCCTGGCCGATGTGGCCGCACGGGCGCGGGTCTCGGCGGCCACCGTGTCCCGCGTCCTGAGCGGCAACTACCCGGTCGCCGAGTCGACCCGGGCCCGGGTGCTGCGCGCGGTGGACGAGCTCGAGTACGTGGTCAACGGCCCGGCGAGTGCGCTTGCCGCCGCCACCTCGGATCTGGTGGGCGTGCTCGTCAACGACATCGCGGACCCCTTCTTCGGGATCATCGCCGGTGCCGTGCAGTCCGAGATGGGGTCGGCCATGGGCGCGGAGTCCGGCCGCCACGGTGAAAAGCTCGCCGTGATCTGCAATACCGGCGGCTCCCCGGAGCGCGAACTCAACTACCTGACCCTCCTCCAGCGGCAGCGCGCCGCCGCCGTCGTGCTCACCGGTGGCGCCGTCGAGCACCCCGACCACATGGCCGCGGTCGCCGCCAAGGCGTCCCGCCTTGCCTCCTCCGGCACCCGCGTGGTGCTGTGCGGCCGCCCCCCGATCGAGGACGCGGTCACCCTCACCTTCGACAACCGCGGCGGCGCCCGGCGGCTCACCGAGCATCTGCTGACCCTCGGCCACCGCCGGATCGGCTATGTGGCAGGCCCCGCCGAGCGCACCACGACCCGCGACCGGCTCGAGGGGCATCGCGCGGCCATGTCGGCGGCGGGCCTCGGCAGCCTGAGCGAGGGGGTGGACCGGTTGACCGTCCACGGGCTGTACGACCGCTCCTCCGGCTATGACGCCACGCTCGAACTGCTCCGCCGCGACGAGGCGTTGACTGCCATCGTGGCCGCCAACGACACCATCGCGCTCGGCGTCTGCGCGGCGCTGCGCGACCAGGGGCTGCGGATCCCCGACGACGTGTCGGTGGCCGGCTTCGACGACCTGCCCTTCAGCGCGGACGCGGTCCCGGCCCTCACCACGGTCCGGCTGCCCCTCCACGAAGCGGGTGCCCGCGCCGGGCGCCTGGCGCTGGGCCGCGAGCCGCAGCCGCCGGGTGGGGTGGCGATGGTGCGCTCCGAGCTGATGGCTCGGGCGTCCACGGCTCCGCCGCGAGCTGCCAAGTAGGCGCCGGGTAGGCCCGTCCGAAGCCGGCCTGACCTCGGCGCGTTGCCGGGCGGCGGGCGGTGGCTGGGAACAGCCGGTCGAGAGCCCCGGGACACCGGTGGTGTTTTAGAAGTGCTTGATCTGGAGCAAGTATTGGGTCAAGCGACTTTTTTGGGGGACCCATGTCCGACGACCTCGACACCGCCATCGACGAGGTGCGCGCCTTCAACCGGTTGTACACCCGAGTCATCGGCGTCCTCGACTATCCGGGCCGGCTGCACACCCCGTACACCCTCAGCGAGGCCCGCATCCTGTACGAGCTCGCCCAGCGCGAGCGCGCCCATGTGTCGGCGCTCCGTGGTGACCTGGGGCTGACCGCCGCCCATATGAGCCGGACGCTCGGCCGCTTCGAGGAGCAGGGCCTGATCACCCGCGAGCGCAACGTCCGCGACGCCCGCCACCAGCAGGTCTCGCTCACCGCCGAGGGCCGGGCCGCCGCGGCCGAACTGGACCGCAAGTCACGGGAGTCGGTCGCGCGGCTGCTGGCCCGGCTGGATCAGCCGCAGCTGCGTCGGCTGCGCGAGGCACTGGCGACCGCGCGCGGTGTGTTCTCCGGCGAGCCGGAGCGGGTGCGGCTGCGCGGTCCGGGCCCCGGCGATCTCGGCTGGATCGTGCAGCGGCACGGCGCGCTGTACGCCAAGGAGTTCGGCTGGAATGCCGAGTTCGAGGCTCACGTGGCGCGGATCGTGGGTGAGTTCGGCACGGATCCGGCGCACGAGCGCGCTTGGATCGCCGAGCTCGGCGGGCGTCCGGTCGGATCGGTGCTGTGCGTACGGGACGAGGCGCCCGAAACGGCGCGATTGCGGCTGCTGCTCGTCGAGCCGGACGCCCGGGGGTTCGGGATCGGTGACCGGCTGGTGGGGGCGTGCGTGAAATTCGCCCGCAAGGCGGGCTACCGCGAACTGGTGCTGTGGACCAACGACGTCCTGACCGCCGCCCGCCGGATCTACCAGCGGGCGGGGTTCGAGCTGATCGCCGAGCGGCGGCACCAGAGTTACGGGGCCGATCTCGTCGGCCAGGACTGGCGGCTCACCCTCCGGGGAAGATGACGTCGCTGCACGAGTAGAACGACTGGTCCAGGTGGCTGGCCTGCCAGATCATGAAGACGACATGGCGGCCGGTGCGCCCTGGGGCGTTGACCGGGATCGAGACGGTGACCCCGTTGAGCGAGGGGTCGGTGGAGGGCTCGCCGACTCCGGGAGCGATCTTGCCCGTCTGGGCGACCAGTTCGAGATCGCTCCAGCGCAGCGGCTGGGTGGTGGCGTCGTACCCCTGCTTGGTGACGTAGATGCGGTAGTAGTCGGCGCCGTGCTTGGCCTGGTCGTGGTTCTTGAAGGTGAAGCTGTTGCTGACGGCCGTGGCCTCCCACTTGCCGGGCACGTCCATCGCGTTGTAGCGGCCCGAGGAGGTGTGCCCGCCGCTGCAGAGCTGGCCGTCGGGGAGGGCGGCCTGGTGGTTGCCCGCGACGCCTTCCCGGTAGAGGCCGTTCCAGTTCCACATGGCGTTGACATCGGCCTGCCAGGCCTGCCAGCACATGGGGTCCTTGGTCTTCATCTCCGGGTTCTGGAAGTCGCCGCCCCAGCGCTTCCAGCAGCCGTAGTTGCGCGAGGCCGGGCCGATGGCCGAGCCGTGGGCGGCGGCGGTGTCCGCCAGCGGGATCGCGATCATCAGGACGGCGGCGGACGCGGCGGCCGACGCCCGCGCCACCCACCGTCTCCGGTTGTGCTCATGACAAATCATGGTGGCTCCAGATGTCCCTTGTTCTCCTCTGATACGGGGTGTGCACGATGTACGGGAGCGCTCCCATCGTAGGACCGGGCCCCGTGAGCGGCCAGGGAGCTGAGGGGCGTCATCCGGCCGAAAATCGCTCGCGTCGAGGAGACTTCGCGGGATAAGGAGTGAGTAGTTGGAACTGGATCAGAGCATGAGGTACACCCGCTGAGTACGCATCAGGTCATCGAATGGACCGAAGCCGGGCGGGCCCGCGACGCCCGATGGCGCTCCGAGAACGGGGCGCCCCCGCCCCGCCGGGTGGCGACCGCCGACGACCGTATGACGGCCGACACCGCCTACCGCCTGGCCTGCGAGGGCACCGCGCTGCTGTGGTGCGGCGACTACCAGGGCGCCCGCCAACTGCTGAGCGCCATGGCCCGCCGCGCCGACCGCGGCCCGCGCCGCCCGCGCCGGCGGCGCGCCCCCGCGGCCTCCCCCGCCGAGGCCTTCCACCAGCACCGGCAGGCCCAGTCCCGGCGAGCCCGGGTGCTGGGCATGCTGCTCGTCCCGCTGGACGGCGACTACGGCGTGCCGCTGCGCCGCGCGCCCGACGTACGGCAGGCGTGCGCGGAGGCGTACGGACCGGCCGGAGGGCCCTCGGTGACCTCCCTGAGGGAGCTGCTGGGCCTGATCGGCGCGCATGAGTGGCGTACGAAGGGCGTCGCGGTGCCGGCCCTGGGCGGCGACCGGATCCATCCGCACTACGGTGTCTTCTCGCCGGTGCGCGGGGAGTACGTGGACCTGGTGGCCGAGGCGCCGCTGCCCGCCGACGCATCCCTGGCGTACGACATCGGCACGGGGACCGGCGTCCTGGCCGCCGTGCTCGCCCGCCGGGGTGTGGGACGCGTCGTGGCCACGGACCAGGACCCGCGCGCGCTGGCGTGCGCGGGCGAGAACATCGCACGGCTTGGTCTGGCCGGGCGGGTGGACGTTGTGAGAGAAGATCTCTTCCCGGGCGGCCGGGCACCGCTTGTCGTCTGCAATCCGCCCTGGGTGCCCGCCCGCCCCACCTCGCCGGTCGAGTACGCGGTGTACGACCCGGACGGCCGGATGCTGCACGGCTTCCTCGACGGCCTGGCCGGCCATCTCGCCCCGGGCGGCGAGGGCTGGCTGATCCTCTCCGACCTCGCCGAACACCTGGGGCTGCGCCCGCGCGACGAGCTACAGGCCGCGTTCGAAGCGGCGGGCCTGAAGGTCGTGGGCCGACTGGACACCCGTCCCGGCCACCGCCGCGCCACCGATCCGGACGATCCGCTGCACGAGGCCCGCGCGGCGGAGGTGACCTCGCTGTGGCGCCTCGCCGCCGGGTAGGTGGCACAGTGGAGACCTGATCCATTCGAAGAACCGGAGCCCGTATGCAGCTCGCCTTCTCGACCCTCGGCGTCCCCGGCCTGCCGATCAAGGACGTGGTGCGGCTCGCCGCCGACACCGGCTACCACGGCGTCGAGCTGCGGGCACACCCCGAGGAGCCGGTGCACCCGGGGATCGGGGCCGCCGAGCGGGCGCGGGCGGTGGCGGAGTTCAAGGCCGCCGGGGTGGCGGTGCTGACGGTCGCGGGGTATGTACGGTCCGCCGCGGCGGGGCCGGACGAACCGGCGCTGGAGGAGCTGCGGGAGCTGCTGCGGCTCGCCCATGACCTGGGCGCGGCCCATGTCCGGGTCTTCCCCGGCGGCGGTGACCTCGACGCCGCCGAGGCCGACGCGAACGCCGCCCGGCGGCTGACGGCCGCCGCGCCGTACGCCGCCGACCTGGGCGTACAACTGCTGCTCGAGACACATGACTCGCACCGAACCGGGGCCGATGTGGCCCGCGTCCTCGGCCGGGTCGGGCGGCCGGACGTGGGCGCTATCTGGGATGTGATGCACCCCTGGCTGGGCGGCGAGGATCCGTCCGCGACCCATGCGGCGCTCGCCCCGTACCTGGGCTATGTGCAGGTCAAGGACATCGCCTCGGCCGACGACACCACTCCGCTGCCGCTGGGCGCGGGTGTGCTGCCGCTGGCCGAGTGCGTGGAGCTGCTCAGCCGCGCGGGCTGGGACGGCTGGCTGTGCTGGGAGTACGAGAAGCGCTGGTACCCGCAAGCGGCGGAGCTTCCGGGGCTGCTTCCCGCGGCCCGGGACCATCTGCTGCGGCTGCTCGCCGAGGCGGCCTGAGCGACAGCGAGGTCAGGGCCACGCCGCCGACCAGCAGCGCGGCCGCCAGCCAGCGCAGCGGGCTGATGCCCTCGCCCAGTACGAGCGCGGCCGAGGACATGCCGAAGACCGGCACCAGCAGGGTGAAGGGCGCGACCACCGAGGCGTCATAGGTCCGCAGCAGGAAGTTCCAGGCGCCGAAGCCGGCGAGGGTCACGATCCAGGCGACGTAGACGATCACGCCCACCCCGGTCCAGTCGAGCGAGCGCAGCGCCTTCAGGTCGGGGTCCGCGCCCTCGAACATCAGCGAAAGCCCGAGCAGCGGCAGCACGGGCACCATGCTCACCCAGACCATGAAGCTGAGCGGTTCCGGCGGCGCGGCCTTGCGGGTCAGGACGTTCGACACCCCCCAGAACACGGCGGCGGCGATCACCAGCACAAAGGCGAGCAGCGGCCCGGACGTGCCCTCGTCGACGGCGGCCACCGCGATTCCGGCGAGCGCCACGGCCATGCCCGCCAGCCGGGTCCGGTTCGGCCGCTCGCCGAGCACCACGGCCGCGAACAGCGCCGTGAACACCGCCTGGACCTGCAGCACCAGCGAGGAGAGACCGGCGGGCATCCCCTCGTGCATCCCGATGAACAGCAGCCCGAACTTCGCCACGCCCAGCGCGAGACCGACGCCGAGGACCCACTTCCACGCGACCTTCGGCCGGCCCACCAGGAAGACGGCGGGCACCGCCGCGACGAGGAAGCGCAGCGCGCAGAACAGCAGCGGCGGGAAGTGGTCGAACCCGATGTCGATGACGACGAAGTTGACGCCCCATACGGCGGTGACGAGGACGGCCAAGAGAATGTGTGCTGGTCGCATGGGTCGAGGATCACCGCTGCCGACCTTGTAGCACCAGCGCGGATTCCTTCATGGTTGGATTCAGCATTGCTGAAAGCCCGCTGGAGAGAAGGGCTGCGGAGAGGGAGTGCGTCATGTTGGATCTGGCCCGGCTGCGGGCGCTGCACGCGGTCTCCGTACACGGCTCGGTCAGCGCGGCGGCCACCGCGCTCGGCTACACCCCGTCCGCCGTCTCCCAGCAGATCGCCAAGCTGGAGCGGGAGACCCGTACCACGTTGCTGGAGCGCCAGGGCCGCGGTATCGCGCTGACCGACGAGGCCCGGCACCTGGCCGCCACCGCCCAGCAGTTGCTGGCGATCGTGGAGCGGGCCGAGACCACCCTGGAGGAGCGGCGCGGGCTGCCCAGCGGGCGGCTGATGATCGGCGCCTTCGCCACGGCGGCGCGCGGGCTGCTGCCCTCGGTGCTGGCCGAACTCGCCGCGCGGCACGAGTCCCTGGACACCCGGCTCGTCGAGGTCGACCCGCATCTTTCCGTCGACCTGGCGGCGCAAGGGGTCGTCGACCTCGCGGTCGCGCACGACTGGGACATCGCGCCGCTGCCCGCCCCCGAGGGCCTGGAGCGGGCGGTCATCGGCGACGACCTGTGCGACGTCCTCGTACCGGCCGGGCATCCGCTGGCCGGGCGCGGTCCGCTGCGCCGTGAGGACCTGCCGGGGCAGCGGTGGATCTGCCAGCCGCCGGGGACGGTGTGCCACGACTGGCTGATCCGGACCCTGCGCGCCTCGGGCCACGAGCCGGACCTGGCGTATCAGGCGGCGGAGAACCACACCCAGATCGCCCTGGTCGCGGCGGGCCTCGGCATCGCCCTGATGCCCCGTCTGGGCCGCGGCCCGCTGCCCGACGGCGTGCTGGCCCTCCCCCTCGAACCGGTGCCGGTACGCCGTCTGTACGCCCTGTGGCGCACGGGCGCGGCCCGCCGCCCGGCGATCACGGAGACCGTACGGCTGCTGCGCGCCCACTGGCCGCAGCGCGCGGTCGCTCGACCAGGCGGCGTCGGCCCGGCCGGGCGTGGCGGCGCAGGGCGGTCCCGGCCCCGTGGGGCGGCGATTCCTGGCTGATCTGCGCACCACCCATCCGGTGCACCGGCGACGCACCCACTCGGCGCACCCCACGGCGTGCCCGCCCCGGAGCCGCGGCGACCGCTGCCACCATGGCCGTATGCGTCCCGCCCCGCACCCTCTGTGTCCGGCCACGGCTGCAGCCTCGCTCGGTTCGCCCGCGGAACCGGTCCGCGGCGCGGGCCGTCCAAGCCGTGTGCTGCTGGTGAGTCTCCGCAGAGCGGTATCGGCCGCGCTGCTGGCTGCGTCGCTGACCACCCTCTCCGCCGCCTGCGGCCAGCAGCACGCCGCCGTCAGTGCGCCCCCCAACCACCGCGCTGACGGCGGCACCCCGAGCTCCCCGCCCGGTACGCCGTACCGCCAGGGCCGCGTCGACTCCGGGCTCGCCTACTTCACGAGCGCGCCCGGCTCGGTCCGGCAGGTGCGGGCGGTGCTGCGCGGGCCGGACGAGCTGAAGGCCTTCGCCCGGCTGTTCCGGGGGCGGGAGCAGGAGATCATCGATCGGGCCGGGGCCACCGACTTCAGCCGCACCACCCTGGTCGGCTGGTCCGCGACCACGGGCTGCGCCCAGTGGCCGTCGGCGACCCTCCACCGCGCCGGTGACACCCTGAAGCCCATCCCGGGCCCGCATCCCGAGCCGCCGCCGGAGTGTTACGCGCCCTTCCATGTGATCGCCGTCTTCGAGGTGCCGAGGAACCGGCTGCCGGTGCAGCCGCGCTTCGCCGACTGACCGTCGCGCGTCACCCAGTCACTCCCGGACATCGTTCGGGCATCGCGCGATCGGTGTCATATGCCGATTGAACGAGACAGTACCGAGGCTGTTCCCCTTGGCGACTTCGTTCTACTCAGATTGACGCAGCCTCACTTCCCCCATATTTTCCGGATGTTCGTGCCATGCGGACCACAGCCACCCCCTCCTCGAACCGACGGAAGGAGTGCGGGTGCACGACCCGGCATTCCCCAAGGCGGCCTCCCGCCGCACCCTGCTGACCGCCGCCCTCGCGGCCGCGGCCGCCGCCTGTTCCCCACAGCGGACCTCCGCCACCCGGGAGTCCTCGCCGACCCACCGCGCCGCCGGCCAAGCCGGCGGTGGCGCCGAACGCCGGGACCGGGACCGGGACCGCAAGCGGGCCGAGGCGCTGCTGGGCCGGATGACGCTCGACGAGAAGATAGGCCAGCTCTTCGTGGTGCGGGTCTACGGCCATTCGGCCACCTCCCCCACCCCCGCCGACGCCGCGCAGAACCGCAGGGAGACCGGTGTCGCCACCGCCGCCGAGCTGATCGCGAAGTATCACGCCGGCGGCGTCATGTACGCGGGGTGGGCGCACAACATCCGCGACCCCCACCAGCTCGCCGCCCTCTCCAACGGCATCCAGAAGGCCGCGCTCGCGGGCCGCACCCCCGTCCCCGCGCTGCTGTCCATCGACCAGGAGCACGGCATCGTCGCCCGCATCGGCGCGCCCGCCACCCTCCTCCCGGGCGCGATGGCGCTCGGCGCCGGGGGCAGCGCCGCGGACGCCCGCTCCGCCGCCCGGATAGCCGGGGCCGAGCTCGCCGCGCTCGGCATCCGGCAGGACTACGCGCCCGTCGCGGACGTCAACGTCGACCCGGCCAACCCCGTCATCGGCGTACGCTCCTTCGGCGCCGATCCGAAGGCCGTGGCCCGGCTGGTCACGGCCCAGATCGAGGGCTATCAGAGCGCCGGGGTCGCGGCCACCGCCAAGCACTTCCCCGGGCACGGCGACACGTCCGTGGACAGCCATCTCGACCTCCCGCTCATCACCCACTCCCGCGCGCAGTGGGAGCGGCTGGACGCGCCGCCGTTCCGGGCCGCCATCGCGGCGGGCGTGGACGTGATCATGACGGCGCATCTGCGGTTCCCCGCCCTCGACCCCGACGACGGCCCCGCCACGCTCTCCAAGCCCATCCTCACCGGTCTGCTGCGCGGCGAACTCGGCTTCGGCGGCGTGGTGGTGACGGACTCGCTCGGCATGGCCGGGGTGCGGAAGAAGTACGGCGACGACCGGGTGCCCGTGCTGGCCCTGAAGGCGGGCGCGGACCAGCTGCTGAACCCGCCGGATCTGCCGGCCGCCTGGGCGGGCGTCCACCGGGCCGTACGGGGCGGCGAGCTCAGCGAGGCCCGTATCGAGGAATCCGTGCTGCGCATCCTGGAACTCAAGGCGCGCCGTGGCCTGTTGGACCATCCGTACACCGGCGACGGCCAGGTCGCCCGTACGGTCGGCAGCCGTGGGCACCGCGCCGCCGCCGACCGGATCGCCGAGCGCACCACCACGCTGCTCGTCAACGACGGCCACCTGCTGCCGCTGTCCCCCCGCCGCCACCGCAGGCTGCTGGTCGTGGGCCCGGACCCGGCCGCGCCCTCCGGCACGGGCGGCCCGCCGACGGCGGTCCTCGCCCGCGCCCTGACCGCCCTCGGCTTCACCGCCGAGGCCCTGTCCATTTCCATTGGGTCCAATGGCTCCGACGCCGGGCTCGACCCGACGACGGAGCGGATCAAGGCCGCGGTCGCGGCGGCGCGGGGACGGGACGCGGTGATCGTGGCGACGTACAACGTCGGCAAGGACTCCCGGCAGCGCGCCCTCGTCTCGGGGCTCGCCGCCACGGGCGTTCCGCTGGTCCATGTGGCGCTCCGGAACCCCTATGACATCGCGTACATCGCGCGGCCGACCGGCGCCCGGGGCAAGGCCCCCGCGGCCTCCCTGGCCACCTACTCCTGGACGGATGTCGAACTGCGCGCCGCCGCCCGGGTCATCGCGGGCCGGACCGACCCGCGCGGCAGGCTGCCCGTCCCGGTGCGGCGCGCGGACGCCCCGCACCGGGTGCTGTACCCGGTGGGCCACGGGCTGTCGTACTGAGCCCGGTCGGGCGGATGGGTGAAGGTCAGGACAGCAGAGGGTCAGGACAGCAGCAAGGGCATGTCCCAGCCGGACGGGGTGGCTCCCGCCGCGTAGGAGTCGAGGGCCAGGGCGACGCCCGCAGCGCCGTCCAGGTAGCCCGAGATGTCGGAGCCGTAGGGCACCGCTGTCATGGTGAAGCGGAGCCCGAACGGCAGGTCCGGGTCGAAGGACTGGGTCAACTCGGTGGCCAGCTGGTCCCGGAGGACGTCGATCCGCGGGTCGTCGAGGTGTTCGTTGAGCCGGCCGAGTTGGTGCAGGGCGCCTGCCCAGCCGTGGCACAGGGCGTGATCGTGGATGCCCCAGTCGTGCATGGGCACGGTCAGCAGCCGCTCCACCGACGCTTGCGACAGGGCCGCCCAGTCCTGTCGGTCCAGTGCCAGTCCGGCCAGTTGGAGGGCGCGCGAGACACCGGGGGCGCCGTAGCACCACGACGGCCATCCGGCGGGCTCGCCGTACTCCTCCGGGCCGGCCAGCCACTGGGCGAGGCTGAGATGAGGGGGCCAGAAGGGGCCGTGCCCGTCTTTGACCGCCCACCGCGTCAGGAGGTCCGCAGTGGACTCGATGGCCTCCCGCTGACCCGGGCGCCTGACACCCTGCTGCCAGGCGAGCGACATCAGCGCGAGAGGGCCCGCGACGCCGTGTGAGATACCGAGGTTGAGGTGGCCGCCGGGAAACGCGGCCTCGGAACCGATACGTGGCGCGTCCAGAGCCCACCACCGGGGCACCCGGTGCCCACGGTGCCCGACGGTCCCGCGCGACAGGCAGATCAGGTAGTCGAGGACGCTGTCGAGCGCCTGGCCGCAGCTCTCGACGCGGGCGAGAAGGTAGCGGCCGACTCCGGTCAGACCGCGGACCACCTCGTAGTGGCCGATGGTGGGAAGTGGGGCGTCGTCCTCGCCCGCGGGCAGTACGGTGCCCACCAGATCGCGCTGATACGCGTCGAGACGCTGGAGCGCGGAGACATAGCCGCCGGTGCTGCGATGGGCGAGCAGCACCGCGAAGGCCAGTGCTCCCGGCCCCTTGAAGATGCCGCTCGGGGCGACGGTCCCGGAGGCCACGGCCCGGGTCGCCACTCCCAGGTAGGCATGCGCCCGGGGCACCTGTTCGGCCGCGCGGTGGCTCACTCCGCTGAACGCGATGGACAGGCCGGGGCTTCCGCTGCCGAGGGTCAACTCGGCCCAGACGCTCTCGGGGACGCCGTCGTCCGCCGCCTCGGCGGGGATGCGGGTGGCGGCCATGGTGGCGGGCGGGTCGGCCAGCCGGTCGAGGATCTGGGCGGAGACGGCCAGCGCACGGTCACGTACGGCGGCGCGGTCAGGTACGGGTCGCATGAGCCCTCCTGCCGATCTGGGCGCGGGCCACGCCGCGCAGTACGGCGTAGCCACGGGCCTCCGCCGCCCGGCCGATGCCGAACAGGCGGTTGTGCCGCATATGGAGGAGGGAGAGCACCGCCTCGTCACGGTCGGCGGGCGAAGCGGCCAGGATCAGACGGCCGTAGTCGCGCGGCTCCGGTGTCCCGGTCCACAGTCGCGCGAGCTCCGGGGACGACAGTTCCTGGGCGGCCAGCCGGGCGGTCTCGCCGGTCTCGCCGGGGCGGATCAGTCGGTGGGCCGACGACCGATGCCGTTGGTAGGCGTCGTGTTCCGGTCCTTTGGTGAACATACGGTCCACCCAGGCGCACCAGTCCCAGTCCCCCAGGGAGTCCAGCAGGACGGCGTGCCCCAGGGCGGCCAGCACATCGTCGGGCACGGCCGACGCTCCCGCCCCGCGCGCACGCAGCTGCAGCAGCGCGGAGAGGCTGTCGGTCCGGAACAGCCGCTCGGCCGCCTCCTGGGAGGAGTCGCCGCCATAACGGTCGGTCTCGGGCCGGTACACGTCCAGGGCCATGGTGCGCAGCGCGCCGGAACCGATCGCGGCGCGGATGTGGCGGCTGAGAACGGGCAGGACACGACCGTTCAACACGTCCGGATCTCCGTGGAACCGCAGCCGCAGATGCGGCTCGGGGTCCCGGTAGCGCAGGAAGAACCACCGGTCGACGTCCTTCTCGACGTCCGAGAGCCACTGCGGCAGGTGGCCGGTCAACAGCGCGTCGTGGGCGGCCGGTTCGGCGTACAGCTTGACGAACAGCCAGTCCTCGCCGGGCAGGTGGACCCGGGTCGGGGCACGCCGGATCGGCGTCGGGGCGGACGGTGCGGAGGAGCGGCGGGGCTCATGGGCGCGCGCCAAAGGCACCACGATCTCGGTGCTGTGTCCCGCGTTCCAGCCCAGGTGCGCACCGTCGGCGGTGATGTCCTCGTACAGGACGAAGCGGGGCCGCTCCGCGGTCAGTTCGGAGCGCAGCAGGTCCTGGTCCCAGGGGTCGCGCAGGTCGATCGGGTACATCTGGTCGTTCTTGGCGATCTGCACACGGTCGGGCACCACAAGGCGCCGCCGCCACTCGCGCAGCCCCTCCTGCCACGCGGTTCCGCCCTGCACGCGGGCGGCGTCGCGCAGCCGTCGGCCCGGCAGCCAGCGGCGGGGGGCCGCCAGGACCCGGCCGTAGCGCACCCGGGGCAGGTAGGGAAGGACGTCCAGGCCGGCCCAGTCCCAGCCGGACCATACGCGGGGACGGGCCGCGGCCAGATCCGACAGGAAGCGGGCCACCGGGGGCGCCTGGGCGTCGAGCGCCAGCATGTGCGGGAACACCGGTTCGACCGGGCGGCCGGTGGGTTCGTGCAGCACTCTCAGCCCGTCCGCGCCGGCCGCCACCAGCAAGGTGCGCCAGTCCAGGCAGTGGGGGTCACCGCGGTCGTCGGCGACGCCGATGGGGATGCGGTACGGGAGCAGGCGCGGCACCTGGACGATGTTGAGCGAACGAGGGTCGGTGGGCGCCACGTCCACCTGCGCCCGCAGGCTGTCGGAGCCGGCGGAGTACGAGACGAGGTGGGCCAGTTCGTCGGTGAGGCCGGTGGTGGCGGCGAACCGGCCCGCGGTGGCGCCGGCCGTCCAGGAGCCGATGTGCGGGCTGCCGAGGAGCTGGAAGTCTCCCCGGTCCAGGGCGTCCAGGCTGTCCGCGAGAATCTGGAAGCACAGTTCAAGGGTGCGCGGCGGCCTGGTGTCGGGGTCGTGTCCCACGGCAGTGGCCAGACGTGCCACGTCGTCGTCGGTGAGCTCGATGTCGGTTCCGGCGAGGACGGCCTGCTGGACGAGGTCCGCGATCACACCACGGCGCGGGCCGTCGGCCTCCTCACCCGGTCCGGTGCGCGGATGGACGGGCGGCTCCGCGTACTCGGGCGGCAGACCGAGACCGCGGTGCGGGTCGACGAGATCCGCGAGGGGCACGGCCGACGCGGTTCCGTACCGCTCGATGAAGCGGTCCCGGTAGTCCCGCATGTACTCGAGCGTCGTCCACTCAGGCGTCATCGCCCAGATCGCGGCGGCGTAGCGGCGCACCTCCTCACCGACCGGGTGCGGGACGACGAAGTCGGCGGGCATCCGCAGATCGACGTGGACCGGTGGCCGCTGGTGCCCGTCGCCGCTCTCCCCGGATGCGTCGAGGCGGCGGACCCGGTCGAGAAGCGTCTGCCAGGAGGCGAGTCCCGCACCGGGAGGGTCCTGTTCATGAACGGCGGCGGCCGAGCGGACCGAGCGCAGTCCCGCGGCCGCGTCGGGAAGGGTGTCCTGGAGCGCGGCCTCGATCCGGTCGAGGAGTTCGTCGTCGATACGGTGCGGGGTCAGCGAGGTGAGCAGGAGGCCGTGCTGGACGAGACCGCCGAGTTGGGCGTCCAGTCGCTCCAGGCCGAGTGTGGGGAAGCGGCGGGACAGCTCGTCGGACAGCACGGCGTAGGGGACGGGGGTGGCGGTGAGTTCGCGCACCGCGGCGACCAGCGCGTTGTCGCGGACCGAGGTCTGCCGTTCGCCGGTGCGCAGCGTCAGCCGGCCGTCCCGGAGGACACACAGGTCGTTGAGGACGACATCCACCCGGCGGCGCACCCGGGGGTCGGCCAGCCAGGCCAGCACGCGGCGGTGCAGCCAGGCGCCGTCAAGACGGACCGACACCTCGCCAAGGCCGGCGGGCCCCGCCTTGGCAGCGGGGCCGAAGCGGGCCCTGCCCACTCCCGCGAAGAGCCCGAAGGGGGTGGGGCGTCCACCGGACCGCCGTGCGTACCGGGTGAGGGTCCGGGCGGCGCTCAGGGTGCGCTTGCGGCCGTAAGCCGCCGCCTCCTCGTCGTCGCCGAGGCGTCGGAGGCTGAGGGCCAGACTGCCGCTTGCGACGTGGACGGCCTGCTGGAGCAGGGGGTCGGCGGCCAGGCTGCGGATGCCGGGCACGGGGTCATCGGCGTCGATCACGGACTCGGCGCGGGCTGCTATGTGGCGGGGTCGGCTCGCGATCCGCACCAGCACCGGTTCACGTACCTCGAAGATGTCTGACTCCGGTCGCACGTTGCTGTTTCCTCGCCTCACCTGGGATACAGAACAGCTGGGATACAGAACAGCGGGGCAGGCACCGCCTGCCCCGCTCGATCGTCCGGCCCCTGCTAGCAACAAACGGGGCAGCGGGTACCGATCGCGTAGCTGCTCGGCGAGGTGAACGTACCCTGCCCGAACTGCTCCGTCCCCTCCGGAAGGTCGGAGACGCGCAGGTCGAGGTCGAGGTCGTCGTTCTGAAGAACAATCTCAGTACGCATGCTTCTCCCTGTATGTCAAGGTGCACCGACTGGAACTCGCCGAAGCACTGGTTCTCCTCGGCAGGCACTACTTTCACCCTGGAATCACCAGTCAGGGAGCCGATTTTCAGCCATGATCTGCGGGGCTGACGCGGCTGCCACTAAGGCCGCAGGGCCGGTTCGCGCTCCACGTCCCGGCGGTCGAGCCGCGCGTCGTACGGGGCGAGCGGCTTCGCCGCGGGCTCGACGCCCGCCCAGCGCTGCACCGCGGCCGTGGCCTTGGCCTTCTCGTCGGCCGCGAGCTGTCCGATGTTCGAGCCGTGGTTGCCGCCCGCGACGGTGTAGACGTAGGAGTCCCGGGAGCCCTTGCCGAGCTGGAACCGCTCCGCGCCCCACGGGTCGTTCTGCCCGTACACGAACAGCATCCGCCGCGCGCCGTGCCGCACCCAGCTGTCGATGTCCCGCATCGCGGATGGCCGGAACCGCATGGGGATCTCCCTGGGAACGTAGCTGCGCGGGGTGTAGATGCCCGGGTAGCGCAGCAACCCGTCCAGGTGCGGGGTGTCGAAGGTGGGCGAGCCGAGTTCCGTGCCCGCCTGGTAGTAGTACGGCGTGTAGGTCTCCAGGCCCTGGTCGGTGTAGGCGGCGAAGCCGGAGATGTCGTCGATGAAGGCGTACAGCTCGTCGGTCGAGGCGGTCGGCGCGGGCACGTCGGCGCACTCGCTCACCAGGTGGTACTGCCAGAAGGCCCACACCAGGTCGAGGACGACGTTCTCGTACGCCTTGTCCGCGCTGCCGACGACGGTGAAGGTCTGGCCCTCGCCGTCCGCCCACTTCTGGTAGCGGGCGACGATCTCGTCGCGCCGGACCAGGGCCTCGCGCTGCACCGCGTTCAGCTTGGTGCGGCACTCGGGCGTGCCGACGGAGGCGAAGAAGCGGTCGTAGGCCGAATCCTCCTTGTTCACCACGTCGTTGGGCGCGACGTAGGCGACGGTGGCGTCCATGTCGCCCGGGTAGAAGCGGCGGTAGTACGTCGCCGTCATACCGCCCTTGCTGCCGCCCGTGGCCAGCCACCGCTTGCCGTACACCGGCTTCAGCGCCCGGTAGAGGCGGTGCTGGTCGCTGGCCGCCTGCCAGATGTCGAGCTTGGACCAGTCGGCGGGCTGGGGCCGGGACGGGGTGAAGAAGCGGTACTCCAACGACACCTGGTTGCCGTCGACGATCTGGGTCGGCTCGCTGCGCCGCGGGCTGGTGTTGACGTTGTAGCCGGAGGTGAAGAACACCGTGGGCCGGTCGGTGGACTTGTGCAGCAGGGTGAACCGCTGCTTGAAGGTGCCCTTGGACGGGTGCCGGTGGTCGATCGGCTGGGTGTAGGTCAGCACGAGGAAGCGATAGCCGTCATAGGGCTTCTCCTCGACGAAGCTCATCCCCGGTATCGCGAGTATTCGGTCCTTGATGTCCGGCTCCGCGGTGGCCGGTTTCGCGGTGGTCGGTGCCGTGGTGGTCGGTGCCGCGGTCGCGCTGCCGACGCCCGCGCCGACCGCCCCGACGAGCATCACGAGCGCCAGCAGCCATCTGAGTGCCTTGGCCATTCGCCCTCCCCTTCGGTTCGTACAGATTCAGTTCGCGCGGAATCAGTTCGTGCAATTCCGTTCGCGCAGATCGCCGAGAACCTATCGGGGCACAGGTGAGGCCACCAGACCGGCCAACTGGGGCTCGAATACGGAGAGTTATGGGCTCCGCCCTCTTTCGTAGCGGGCTGTGATGGCTCATCCTGCCTACATGGACCGAGACGAACGGCACGACCGGAGCGAACGGGCCGAGCGGCTGACGCAGTATCTGACCGAATTGCAGGAACGAATCGATCCGCGCTCGCTGGAGTTGCTGATGCGGCTGCTGCGCGAGCTGAGCACCTCACCGGCCGTCCGCGGGGGGACGTACGAACTCGGCATGGGACCCGAGGAAAAGGAGCTGTTCACCCCCGCTCTGCAGGCGGAACTGCTGGTGCTGTTCGGCCTGCTCACCTCCCAGGACGAACGGGTGGTCGTGGACCTCGGCGACAGCCCGCACGCCAAGGGCATGAAGGTCCTGGTCCCCCAGGACCGGGCGGACGACCCCGACTTCCTGCAGCGCCACAAAAAGCGGGTCGCCGCCGACGCGGAGCAGCGGGAACGGGACAGGCGCGAGGTGGAGGGGATAGCCAGGGCAAGCGGCATGGAACCGTGATGTAACGATGGGTAACATCAGTTGAGTGCCGAGAGTCACCACGGGGGTCACGGGCGCAGGCACAAGGCCCGGCCGGACCGGTGCGCAGCACGGCACACCCTCCCGGCCGGACGACGCATCCGGCGCCCGCCCGCCGTCAGCCGACGGCCGTCGGCGCCGTCTCCCCCGTGTAGGCGTGCCCTGTGAAGGCGCGCCACAGCTCGGCGTACCGCCCCTCGCGGGCCACCAACTCCTCATGCGTACCGTCCTCGACGACCCGCCCGTGGTCCAGGACCACCACCCGGTCCGCACGGGCCGCGGTCGTCAGCCGGTGCGCCACGACCAGTGTGGTGCGCCTGCCCGCCAGGCGGTCCGTGGCCTGGTTCACCAGGGCCTCGGTGGCCAGGTCGAGCGCGGCCGTGGCCTCGTCGAGCAGCAGGATGTCCGGGCCGACCAGTTCGGCGCGGGCCAGCGCGATGAGCTGCCGCTGCCCGGCGGACAGATTGCGTCCGCGTTCGGTGACCTCGTGCAGATAGCCGCCGTCGAGGGAGGCCACCATGGCGTGGGCGCCGACCGCCCGGGCCGCCGCCTCCACCTCGGCGTCGCTCGCGTCCGGGCGCCCGTACGCGATGGCGTCGCGCACCGTCCCGGGGAACAGATACGGCTCCTGCGGCACCACGCCCAGGCGGTTGCGGTACGCGGTGAGGTCGAGCTCGCGCACATCCGTGCCGTCCACCCGCACGGCCCCCGAGGAGGGGTCGTAGAACCGTGCGACCAGCTTGACGAGCGTGGACTTGCCCGCGCCCGTCTCGCCGACGAAGGCGACGGTCTGCCCGGCGGGGATCGTCAGGTCGACGCCCGCCAGCGCCTCCACAGCGTCCTCACTGTTCTCACCGGCTTTCCCGTACCCGAAGCGCACCCCGTCGAAGGCCACCTCCCCGCGCAGCGACCGCACCTCGCGCGGCGCCTTCGCGAGCGGGGTCTTCGTCGGCTCGCGCAGCAGCTCCTGGATGCGGCGCAGCGAGACGGTCGCCTGCTGATAGCCGTCGAAGACCTGGGAGAGCTGCTGGACGGGGGCGAAGAACAGGTCGATGTAGAGGAGGTAGGCGACCAGCGCGCCCGCCGTCAGCGTGTTCTCGCCGACCCGCCCGGCGCCGACGATCAGCACCAGCGCGGCCGCGACGGAGGACAGCAGCTGGACGAAGGGGAAGTACACCGAGATCAGCCACTGGCCGCGCACCCGCGCCTGGCGGTACGAGTCGCTGCGCCCCGCGAACCGCTCCCGGCCCGCCCGCTCACGCCGGAATGCCTGCACGATACGCAGCCCGGCCACGCTCTCCTGCAGATCGGCGTTGACCACGCTGACCCGCTCGCGCGCCAGCTCGTACGCCTTGACGCTCTGCCGCCGGAAGAAGAACGTCCCGATGATCAGCAGCGGGAGCGAGGCGAAGACCACCAGCGCCAGCTGGACGTCGATGATCAGCAGCGCGACCAGGATGCCGAAGAAGGTCAGCACGCTGACGACGGCGGTGACCAGACCGGTCTGCAGGAAGGTCGACAGCGCGTCCACGTCCGTGGTCATCCGGGTCATGATCTTGCCGGTCAGTTCGCGCTCGTAGTAGTCGAGCCCGAGCCGCTGCAGCTGAGCGAAGATCTTCACGCGCAGCGCGTACAGCACGCGCTCACCGGTCCGCCCGGTCATCCGCGTCTCGCCGATCTGCGCCGCCCACTGCGCGAGGACGATCACGAGCGCCAGCGCGGAGGCGGCCCACACCGCGCCCAGCGCCATCCGCTGGACGCCCTGGTCGATGCCGTGCCGGATGAGCACCGGCAGCAGCAGCCCGGCCAGCGCGTCGACCGTCACCAGCGCCAGGCTGACCGCGAGCGGCGCCCCGAACCCGCGCAGCAGCTGCCGCAGCCCGTACGTCCGCTCGGGGCGCGCGGCCCGCTTCTCGTCCACGTCGGGGGTGTCGGTGGCGGGCGGCAGGGCGGCGACCTTGGCCAGCAGATCGGGAGTGGCGGGCATCCCGGCGAGCGCCCCGGCCATGCCGGGGCCGGGGGCGGCGGGGGCTCCGCCCCCGACCCGGTCGCGGTCCGCGCCGTTGCCATCTGTCGGCTCGCGCCGCACCCACAGCTCGGGGGTCACGCCGTCGACGACGCGCGGGGGCTTCGCGTCGTGCGGCGGCTTCGCTTCGTGCGGCCGGGCCTCGCCGTCGGGCGTGTCCCCGTCCGGGGCCTGGGCGACAGCGGGCGCCGGATGCGATCCCCCCGGCTCGGCCGCGGAGCTGTGCTCCGCGCCGGGCCGGCCGTCCCTCCGCGCCAGGCTGCTGCTGATGACCGCGCGGGCCACAGCGCGGTCCGCTCCGGCGGCCCGGCTGTCGGCCTCGGCCGCTCGGTCGCCGTCGCGGAGCGATGCGTCGGGCGCGCCGTCCAGCCCCGGCACGGCGAGCCCGGAGGCTGAAGCCTCCCCGCCGAAGGCCCCGGCGAGCGCGCCCGCGCCGACGAGGCCGGCCGCGGGGCCACCCACCACGTCCTCCGCATCCACCGCGGAGCGGCCCGCGCCGTCGCCACCCGCCACACTGCCCGCCGGATCGCGGGTGATGCCGCTCAGCTCGTCCGGGTCGGTCAGCAGCCGCCGGTACAGGGCGCTGCGCTCGCTCAGCTCCTCGTGGGTGCCGACGTCCGCGAGCCGGCCGCGGTCGAGTACGGCGATGCGGTCGGCGAGGGCGAGGGTGGACAGGCGGTGGGCGATGAGCAGGGTCGTACGCCCCGCCATGACACTGCGCAGCGCCTCATGGATCTCGTGCTCGACGCGCGCGTCCACCGCCGAGGTGGCGTCGTCCAGGACGAGCAGCCGCGGGTCGGTGAGGATGGCGCGGGCCAGGGCGACACGCTGGCGCTGGCCGCCGGAGAGGGTCAGGCCCTGCTCGCCGACCTCGGTGTCGTAGCCGTCGGGGAGCGCGGAGATGAAGCCGTCGGCCTGGGCGGCGCGGGCCGCGGCGCGGATCTGCTCGTCGGTGGCGTCCGGCGCCCCGTACGCGATGTTGGCGCGCACCGTGTCGGAGAACAGGAAGCTGTCCTCCGGCACCAGCCCGATCGCGGCGCGCAGCGAGTCGTACGTCAGCTCGCGCACATCGTGGCCGCCGATCCGCACCGCGCCCGCCGACACGTCGTAGAAGCGGGGCAGCAGCAGCGAGAGCGTCGACTTGCCGCTGCCGGAGGCGCCGACGACCGCGAGCGTCTCGCCAGGCTCGATCCGCAGGGACAGATCGTCGAGGACGGGGCGGTCGGGGTCGTAGCCGAAGGTGACATGGTCGAACTCGACGGTCGCGGGCGCGTCGGCCGGCAGTTCCCGGGCGTCGGCGCGCTCCTCGATGGCGGGCTCGGTGTCGATCAGCTCGAAGACCCGCTCCACACCGGCCCGCGCCTGCTGCCCGACCGTGAGCACCATCGTGAGCATCCGGACCGGCCCGACCAGCTGCGCGAGGTAGGTGGAGAAGGCGACGAAGGTGCCGAGCGTGACCTGGCCGCGGGTGGCCATCCAGCCGCCCAGCGCCAGCATGGCGACCTGGCCGAGGGCGGGTACGGCCTGGAGGGCGGGGGTGTAGCGGGAGTTCAGACGCACGGTCCGCAGCCGGGCGGCGAACAGCCGGCGGCTGACCTCGCGCAGCTTCCCGGTCTCCTGCTCCTCCTGCCCGAACCCCTTGACCACCCGCACCCCGGTGACCGCCCCGTCCACGACCCCGGCGACGGCCGCCGCCTCCCCCTGGGCGTACCAGGTGGCGGGGAACAGGCGGGTGCGACTGCGCGAGGCGATGATCCACAGGGCGGGGGCGAGGGCGAGCGCGATGACGGTGAGCAGCGGCGAGAGCGTCGCCATCACGATCAGCGAGATCACAAAGAGCAGAACGTTGCCGATCATCATCGGCACCATGAACAGCAGCCCCTGGATGAGCTGGAGATCGCTGGTGGCGCGGCCGACGACCTGCCCGGTGCTCAGCTCGTCCTGCCGCTTGCCGTCGAACCGGGAGATCGCCGCGAACATCTCGGTGCGCAGATCGTGCTGTACGTCCAGCGCGAGCCGGCCGCCGTAGTAGCGCCTGATGAAGGTGAGGCCGTAGACGACGACCGCCCCGACGACCAGCAGGGTGGCCCACGGGGCGAGCGAGCGGTCGTGCTTGACGATCACATCGTCGATGATCAGCTTCGTGACGAGCGGCACCAGCGCCGTCACGGCCATCCCACCGAGCGAGGCGCCGAGGGCCAGCAGCACGTCACGGCGGTACCGCCAGCAGTAGCGGATCAGCCGCCGCGCCCAGCCGTCCTGCCGTGTCTCGGCCTGACGCCCATCGCCCTGACGTATACCTGCCTCGTCCGCCATCGCGTCCGCCACCCGTGACCTCCCGGTCTGCCTTTGCTACCGGAAGGCACCAACGCTCTGGTGTGCGGATTTCATCCTGCCGCAACAAAACGGGGCCAGGGGCTCGGCCCCTGGACCCCGCCGTGACCTGTGGATTCCGCCCTTCAGGAGCCGCTGCTCGGCAGCCGGACCGTCAGCGCGTAGAGGCGGGTGACCTGATTCACGTTCGCGTTGTCGTCGCTGACGAGCAGAAGGGTCAGCTCGTCAGCGGAGGGGTGGCCGATGATGGTCATGCCCTCGATGTTGTCGAGCAGCTTGTTGTGCTGGGGCTGCTTGGCGGGCGCGCCGAGGTCGGGGCACTTGACGAGATCGGCGAGCAGGGTCTTCTTCACGAGGTGGGCCGACCCGGGCAGGTTCTCGACGTCGGTGGCGTCGCTCGCCTGGTTCAGGTCGGCGAGGTAGAGGCGGACGGTGTTGCCGCTCGGAGAATGGCCGCGTTCGAGGACGAGGAGACGGCCGTCGGGGGTCGCGGCGATCTCGGAGATGCCGAGGTCCTTGTTCGCGTTGTCGGGATTCTTGTCGACCGCGTAGCCGTACTGCTTGCTGATCTTGAAGTCCTTCGCGGCCTGACCCTGCTCCCGATGCCAGCTCTGCAGCCGCACCAGCGTATGCCCCGCGGTGTCCTTGCCGTCCCCTTCCAGCGGCCCCTCCATGGAGGCGATGAGGGTGTGGCCCCCGGTCTTGAGGGTCAGCCCTTCGAGGGTCAGGTTCCTGTCGGGGGCCCGCCCGGCCGGCTTGACCAGCAGCCTCTTGGGCATGTCCAGCTTGACGGGATTCTTGCCGGACTCGTCGTAGAGCCGGATGGACGGCTCGATCTCGGAGGTGACCAGGCGGGTCTTGTCGCTGTCGATCACCAGGGCCTCGGAGTCGAGCGAGGGATATCCCTGCTCGTCCCTGAGATCGGTCACCGCGCCCGGCTTCAGTTCGGGCTCCATGTCCAGGCGGAACAGCACGGACCGGTCGGAGAGCGCGGCGATGGAGCCGTCGGTGTCGACGGCGAGGCCGGAGAGATTTCCGACGTACCTCTTCCGGAAGAGAGTCGCGTCGAGGTCGTCGGAGAAGGCATCGACATCCACGTTGTCCGAGCACTTGTGGTCGTCGTTCCGGTCACGGGCGGTGGCGCTACCACCACCCGCGACGCCCAGGGAGCTGCACAGCGCGAGGGCGGCGGTGGCGGTGGCGAGTGCGATACGGAGATGGCGGCGCATGGGCGTTCCTCTTCGGTGGAAAGCGGCCTGAACCGCGCGGCTGAGTTTGCCGACGCGGCTCGGGACGCTAATTCGCCCACCTGGAGCCCGAGTTGAGCGCCGTACTAGGCCGCCGCCCCCTCCTCCTCGGATGTGAGAGTGACCTCCGCGCACTGCTGGGCCAGCTTGTCCATGGGCAATCCGAGGGCGCCGGCCAGGGCGGCGACGGTGAAGAAGGCGGGGGTCGGGGCCCGGCCGGTCTCGATCTTGCGGAGGGTTTCGGCGGAGATCCCGGCCTCGGCGGCGACCTCGGCCATGCTGCGTTCGCCGCGGGCCTGGCGGAGGAGGAGGCCGAGGTACCGGCCGCGTTCGCGTTCCAGTGGGGTGAGAGGGGTGCGCACCATGACCGTGATACTAATACCGGTATAAGAATTGTGTCGAGGCACCTGTCGCATCCCCAGGAGGCCACCATGGTGGAGATCAAGACCGACGCGTCGCTGGACGCCATGCGCGAGGCGGGGCGCGTCGTCGCCGCCGCGCTCGCCGCCACGCAGGAGGCCGCCGCGGTCGGCGTGTCGCTGCGCGAGCTGGACGAGGTGGCGCGCGCGGTGCTCGCGGAGGCGGGGGCCGAGTCGCCCTTCCTCGGCTACCGGCCGCACTTCGCGCCCACCCCTTTCCCGGCCGTGATCTGCGCCTCCGTGAACGACGCGATCGTCCACGGCATCCCCAACGGCTACCGGCTGCGCGACGGGGACCTGGTCAGCATCGACTGCGGCGCGATCGTCGACGGCTGGGCCGGCGACGCCGCCGTCAGCTTCATCGTCGGCACCCCGCGCCCCGCCGACCAGCGCCTCGTCGAGGCCACCCAGCAGGCCCTGGCTGCGGGCATCGAGGCGGCCGTGGTCGGGGCCCGCATGGGGGACATCGCACACGCCATCGGCACGGTCGGGCGCGCCGCGGGGTACGGCATCCCCGAGGACTTCGGCGGCCACGGCATCGGCCGCCGGATGCACGAGGACCCGCCGGTGCCCAACGAGGGCCGCCCCGGCCGCGGCTACCCGCTCCGGCACGGGCTGGTGCTGGCCATCGAGCCGATGTTCATGGCCGGCGGCCTCGACGCGTACACGACCGACGCCGACGGCTGGACGCTGCGCACCCCGGACGGCAGCCGCGCGGCGCACAGCGAGCACACGGTGGCCATCACGGAGGACGGCCCGCGCGTGCTGACGGCGCTGTGACCCGCACCGTTCCGTCGGTTACGATCCCCGCGTGGACACCTACTGGCACGCCGTAACACCGCCGCCGTGCGCCTGATCGGGCGCACGCGCTGAAAGCTTGATCCCACTGCCGCTCCCGGCCGCCGCCACGCGCTGATCGCGCGGGCCGCCTCCCGGGGCCGCTGTCGTGCGCCCGTTCTCGAATCCAGCCCACTTGATGGTTTCGACAACGGAGTTCACGACTGTGGCTCAGCACACCCCTGCTTCATCCGGCGTGTCCCCTTCATCCGCGGCTTCCCCCGCGCCTTCACCCGCGTCACGCCCAGCGCCGCTCCCTACGTCCCCGGGCACCCGCCCCAACCGCCTCATCGACGGCCCGCTGCCCATCCTCGCGGCGGCGGTGCTCTGGGGCACCACCGGAACCGCCGCCTCCATGGCCCCCGCGGGCACCTCCGCGCTCGCCATCGGCGCCGCGAGCCTGGCCCTGGGCGGGCTGCTGCTGTTCCTCAGCACCCGTGGCCGGTGGACGCTCTTCACCGCGTCCACCGGCGCGGAGCGGCGGCTCCTCGCCCTCGGCGCGCTCGCCGTGGCCGGAAATCCGCTCAGCTTCTACCCGGCCGTGGCACGTACGGGCGTGGCCGTGGCCGCCGTGATCGCGCTGGGCAGCGCGCCCGTCTTCACCGGCCTGCTGGCCTGGGCCACGGGCCAGGCCAGGCCGACCAAGCGCTGGGCCGTCGCCACCCTGGCCGCGGTGGCCGGCTGCGCCGTCCTGACCCTCGGCCCCCAGCTCACCGGGGACCCGGCACACATGGACGCCACCGGAATCGGCCTCGCCACCCTCGCGGGGCTTTCGTACGCCACGTACTCGGTCATCGGCGGGCGCCTCATCGACCGGGGACACCCGTCCGCCGCGGTCATGGGCGCGATGTTCGGCGCTGCGGGGCTGCTGGCGCTGCCCGTCCTGCTCGCCACCGGTACGGCGTGGCTCGCCACCGTCCGCGGCGCCGCGGTGGTACTCCACCTCGGCGTGTTCCCCGTCTTCCTCGCCTACCGCCTCTTCGGCCACGGCCTGCGCCACACCCCGGCGTCGGTGGCCACCACCCTCAGCCTGGCCGAGTCCGCGGTGGCGGCGGTGCTGGGCGTCACGGTCGTGGGCGAGCGGCTGCCGATGGTGTCCTGGTGCGGGCTGGTGATCCTGGCCCTCGGCCTGGCGCTGCTGGCCGCACCGAGGCGGGCAGGTCGCCGCGGCCCCGGCTGACCCAACTGCCCCAACTGCCCCGGCCGGCCCGGTCCGGTGTTGCGGTGGGGGGCTACCCCCACCGCAACGTGGTGGCCAGCCGGATGGGCGGTGGCCTGCGCGTGCGGCGATCGTGTGTCCATCGGGAATCGGCCCGGAAGACCACGTGAACGATCAGGCAGGGGAGACAGTGACTCGTCCCAAGAAACACACCCTCGCACGCCGTACGCTGCTCACCGCCGGCGCGACCGCGGCCGCCGCCGGAATCGGGTGGGGAGCCGCGGGGACGGCCGTCGCCGGTGGGCGGGGGCGGCCGGTGGCGCAAGAGGCGGTGGACGCCGAGGTGGCGCGTCTGGAGCCCGGGTTGATCGAGCTGCGGCGCGATATCCACCAACACCCGGAAGCGCCGGGCCAGGAGGAGCGGACCGCCGGCGTGGTGGCCCGAGAGCTGCGGGCCGCCGGGCTGGCCGTCGCCACCGGGGTGGGCGGCCACGGCGTCGTCGGCGTGCTGCGGGGCGCACGGCCCGGCCGCACCGTCGCGTACCGGGCGGACATGGACGCGGTGCCGCCCGGGGACATCGTCGGGGGCGGCCCGGCGGCGGCCCACCTCTGCGGCCACGACATCCACACCACGGTGGCCCTCGGCGCAGCGCAGGTCCTGGCCCGGCTGCGCCAACACCTCTCCGGAACGGTGGTGTTCCTCTTCCAACCCGCCGAGGAGGCCCTGGCCGGGGCCCGCGCGATGATCGACGCGGGTGTGCTGGAGAGCGCCCGCGTCGAGGAGATCCACGCGCTGCACTGCGGTCCGTTCCCGGTGGGCCGGTTCGCCGTGACCCCGGGCTACGGCCTGCCGGGCCAGGACCGCGCGGAGGTGACCCTCTCCGGTCCTGACGCCCCCGACGCCGCACGGCGCCTGGCCGCCGAGATCGGCGCGCTCGCCACGGTGACACCGCCGCAGACCCCCGCGGACCTGGAGCGGATGGTCGCCGACCTCCAGACGCCCGACGGACCGCTGGCCCGGTTCGTGGCCGTCCGTGCCAGAGCGCAGGAGGCCAAGGTGAGCGTGTCCTACCGCTGCTGGCCGGAGGAACGGTACGCGGAGGTCCGCGCGGACATCCGCCGGCTGGCCGGATCGTACGGGGCGGCGGCCGGGGTGAGCTTCCCCGCCGAGCCGTTCCCCGCCATGGTCTGCCCCGAACCGGACGCCCGCGCCCTCGCCCGCCACCTGAGCCGCACCCTCGGCGGGGACGCGGTCACCGAGCTCCACGCCGCCATCCCCTTCAGCGGCGAGGACTTCGCCCTCTACCTGGACCGCGTCCCGGGCACCTTCACCTTCCTCGGCGTCCGCGCCCCCGGCGCGCCCATCACCGCCTGCTACCCGCACTACCCCGACTTCGCCCCGGACGAGCGCGCGATCGGCATCGGCGTACGGGCGATGGCGGGCTGGGTCGCACACCGGACTCAGGGACCCGTCAACCGGTAGCAGGGTGGGCAACTCGGTCGACGGCCTCGTGTGGTGGCGGTGGCGTGTGATCGCGCCGCGGGAGCAGGAGCGGGGTCGCCAGCATGAGCAGCCCGGCGATCGCGATCGCCGGGCGAGGGCCGGTGATGGCGGCCAGCAGACCCCATACGGCGGTCAGGGCCGCGGTGGTAGCGCTGCCGCTGACCGACCAGGCGGTCAGGGTACGGGCGACCCGGCCGGGGTCGGTGTGGTCGAGCCGGTAGGTGGACAGCACCGGGTTGAACACGCCGCAGCAGGTCACCAGGCCGAGCTGGACGGCGATGATGAGCACGATCCCGGGGACACCGGGTTGGACGAACACCAACCCGATGGACCAGCACGCACGCAGCACCCCGGCGGTGAGCAACACCCTGTGCTGCCCGAACCGCGCCACGAGCCGGGGTGCCAGCCGTGAGCCGACGAGGCCGCCGACACAAGGGGCCGCGAACGCGAGACCGTACTGCCAGGGCGCGAACCCGAGGCGGTCAAGCAGGAGTACGGCGAGCAGCGGCTGCGTCGCCATGATCAGGCCGTTGACCAGGATCGTGTTGAAGAACAGCGGGCGCAGCACCCGATGGCCCAGGATGTGGCGCCAGCCTTCGAGCAGATCGCCGGCGCGCGGCCGCGGCGCTCCGGCCC
>NZ_JBSFMM010000061.1:0-52520 GCF_053599555.1 Streptomyces sp. NPDC000941 | reverse complement strand
TCGAATCATAGTTTCGTTCGTTGGTGTCTGGATTTCAGAAGTGTGATCTTCGGATCCGCCGACGGGCTACCGGGACGGTGTCCCGGCGGTCGCCGCGTCGGGTGCCGGGGCGTAGCCCGCGGGCCGGGTGGTGAAGGTGCCCCGGCCCTGGGTCCGGCTGCGCAGCCGGGTCGCGTAGCCGAACAGCTCGGCCAGCGGCACGGTCGCCGTGATGACCGCCGTGCCCGTCCG
The DNA here is from genome assembly GCF_053599555.1 of Streptomyces sp. NPDC000941. Lineage (NCBI taxonomy): Bacteria > Bacillati > Actinomycetota > Actinomycetes > Kitasatosporales > Streptomycetaceae > Streptomyces > Streptomyces sp. NPDC000941. Next base: position 52,289 of record NZ_JBSFMM010000061.1, on the reverse strand, counting down.
CGCGGCCGTGCCCGAGACCCGGCCGCGCCGCGCCGCCAGATCGCCGAGCACCGCGCCCACCGCGTCCTCCGGCACCGTGACCGTGACCTCGGCCACCGGCTGCAGGAGCACCATCGCACCGGCGCGCAGCGCCGCCTGCAGCGCCAGCCGCCCGGCCGTACGGAACGCCATCTCCGAGGAGTCCTTGGAATGCGTGGCCCCGTCGGTCAGGGTGACCCGTACGCCGGTCACCGGGTGGCCGCCGAGCGGACCCTCGGCCAGGGCGTCCCGGCAGCCGGCCTCGACCGCCCGCACGTACTCCTGCGGCACCCGCCCGCCGACGACCGTCGAGCGGAACGCGAAGGCCATGCCCCCGGCGGCCGGTGCAGCGTCGGGCGTAACCTCCAGCGGCTCCGTGTCGATCACGACATGGGCGAACTGACCGGCCCCGCCCTCCTGTTTGACATGCCGGCACACCAGCCCGGACACCCCGCGGACGACGGTCTCCCGGTAGGCCACCCGCGGCCGTCCGACGGCCACGTCAAGACCCTGGGCGCGGCGCAGCTTCTCCACCGCCACCTCCAGATGGAGCTCGCCCATCCCCGACAGCACCGTCTGCCCCGTCTCGGAGTCGGTCTTGACCGTGAGCGAGGGATCCTCCTCCACCAGCCGGGCCAGCGCGGTGGCCAGCCGGTCGGCGTCGGCGCGCCCGCGGGCCTCCACCGCCACCGAGACCACCGGGTCGGCGACCGTGGGCGGCTCGAGGAGCAGCGGAGCCGACGGTGTGCACAGCGTGGCCCCGGCGCGGGCGGCCTTCGGCCCGACCACCGCGACGATGTCCCCGGCCACCGCCCGGTCCACCTCCGAATGCCGATCGGCCTGGACCCGCAGAATGCGGCCGATCCGCTCGGTGCGCCGCGCGCCCACGTCCAACACCGCCTCTCCCTTGCCGACCGTCCCCGAATACACCCGCAGATACGTCAGCCGCCCGGTGGCGGTCGCCGTCACCTTGAACACCAGCGCCGCGAACGGCCCGTTGGGGTCGGCGGCCCGCTCCTCCACCGCCTCGCCCCGGGTGCCGCGTACCGCCGGTACGTCCAGTGGCGAAGGCAGATACGACACGGCGGCGTCCAGCAGCGGCTCGACACCGCGGTTGCGGTAGGCCGAACCGCACAGCACCACCACACCCTCGCCGCCGCGGGTCAGCTCGCGCAGCGCGGCGGCCAGAGTCGGTGTGGAGACCGCCGAGTCCGCGCAGAACTCCTCCAGCGCACCCGGGTGGAGCTCCGCCACCGCCTCCTCCAGCAGCCGGCGCCGCCGCCGCGCCTCCTCCCGCAGGGCGTCGGGCACCGGGCGCTCCTCGTACGTCTCCTCGCCCGTGCCGTGGCCGTCGGGCCACACCAGCGCGCGCATCCGCAGCAGATCCACCACCCCGGTGAAACCGTCCTCCGTGCCGATCGGCAACTGGACGACCAGCGGCGCCGGATGCAGCCGCTCCCGGATCGACTCGACCGCCGTGTCCAGATCGGCACCGGCACGGTCCATCTTGTTGACGAAGGCGATGCGCGGCACGCCGTGCCGGTCGCACTGCCGCCACACCGACTCGCTCTGCGGTTCGACCCCCGCGACGGCGTCGAACACCGCGATCGCCCCGTCGAGCACCCGCAGCGAGCGTTCCACCTCGTCCGAGAAGTCGACGTGGCCGGGGGTGTCGATGAGATTGATCCGGTGGCCGTCCCAGGCGCAGCTCACCGCGGCCGCGAAGATGGTGATGCCACGGTCGCGCTCCTGGGAGTCGAAGTCGGTGACGGTGGTGCCGTCGTGGACCTCGCCACGCTTGTGGGTGGTCCCGGTGAGGTACAGGATCCGCTCGGTGACGGTGGTCTTGCCCGCGTCCACATGGGCGAGGATGCCCAGGTTGCGGACCGCGGCAAGCGGGTGAGCAAGCGCGGTGGCGGGATGGCGGCGGCGGTTGAAGTCGGTACGCACGGCCCAGGGCCTTTCAGAGTGATCCAGAAAAGGGCGGCGCGATTCCCGGACGACATGGCCTGTGGTCAGGCCAGGCGGAACTCCCAGGGAGCCGTCATACGTTCGTCACGGGCATCCGGAACCGGCCGCGCAGCCGGCACCGGGCGCCCGAAGACACCAGGATCACCTCGTACTGTGACGGGAAAACGACAACAGGGGTACCAGCGGTGTGGTCACACACGGCCGACTCCCCTCATACGTCATACGTCACGGTGCGCGCCCTCATACGGTGGTGGCGCGCGGTTCGTGGTGAGTGTAGGGAATGCGGCACGGGCGCGGCACCCGGTTTTTCGTGCCTCGTGGTTCAGCCCGTGTTCCAGCCGGTGGGTCAGAACAGGGGCTCGTACCGGAGGGCGGGGAAGTAGTCCTCGCAGGTGCCCTCGCGGCGCACATCCCAGGTGGCGCAGTGCAGGGAGCCCCCGTATTCGAATACGTGGCGGAACGGCACGGTGAACACCTCGAAGTCGAGCTTGGCGAGCAGGTCCTGGAGCGGCTTCTCCCGCTCCTCGCAGATCACCTTGGTCGGCGACATGCTGAGCACGTTCATCGAAAGCCACTTGGAGGACTGGCAGTACTTGGGCATCTCGTCATTGCCCAGGACGGGTTGCGGGGCGTCGACCAGCTCCCAGTCGTTCGCGAGGAACATCTTCTCCTCGCCTTCGCGCAGCGGCCGCTCGGGGTTGGTGAGGACCAGTCCCGGGCGCAGCGGCACGAAGGTGCAGTCGATGTGCGAGGGGAAGAAGTCCAGCGGGAAGTGGACCGTGTGGACCCGGAAGCCGCGCGGCTCCAGATGCCGCCTCAGCCAGCGGATGCCCGCCCGGTTGGTGGTCATCGACTCCTGGACCAGGATGTCGCGCCCCAGCCGGCTCATATCGGCGGCGTCGAAGACCACCTCGTCCTGGCCCACGCAGAACTCGAAGGAATGCATCCGCGCATGCCGCTGCTCCAGCGGCCACTCCCAGAACTCCTCGCGGTACATCCCGTCGCGCATCGACGGCTTGGGCGCGGTCGTCCACTCGACGCGCGGATCGGCGTTCCAGTACTCGTACACCAGCTTGCGATAGGGCTCGTACTCGAAGTACCGGGCCCGGCGCGACATGGTGGCCTCGATGATCTCGTTGCCCATCGTGATCATCACATCGCGCGGGCAGACCGCGCAGTACTGGTTCTCGACCTCGAAGCCGGGGGTGCGGACGGGGGCCGAGAAGTCATGCGGCTCCGGGCGGCGCACGGTGATGCCCTGGGACTCCAACAGGGCTGTCAGACCGGCCAGTTCCTCGTTGGCCCGCTCGACGGCTTCCTGGGATTTCGGCCCGGTGGGGAACGGTGTGTCGGGGGAGTCACGTATCGCGGGGCGGCTGCCCGGCTCCGTCGGCTCGAAGCAGGCGTTGTCGGCCGAGCCGACCACGATCTCCTGGAGCGGGTCCCATTCGTTCCATGAATTGACGACCGCCGAATATCGCATATGCGGGTCCACCTGCCTGTTCCGTAAGACGTGGTCAGAGTGCGTCGCCGAGGGACCGCGCGGTGCGGCAGCGGAACACGGTCGCGACATCGACGGTCCGACCCAGCTCCGCTTCGATCCGGCCCGCCAGGCGCAGCGCGGTCAGCGAGTCGCAGCCGAGGGCGAACACATCGTCGTCCGCCCCGACGGACCCGCGTCCCAGCACCTCGGCGATCAGCTCGCACAGCCGCCGCACCGCGGGTTCGACGGCCGGTGCGGTGACATCAGTGACATCAGTGACATCGGTGAGTAGGTGTCCGGTCGGGGCCGTCAGGGCCGCCGGCAGGTCGGTCAGGAGTTCTCGCAGCCGCGCCACCACCTGCCGGCCGTCCTCGGCGTCGAACAGGTCGGGGCGGTAGCTGACCTCGAGGAGTAGCCGCCGGCCGGGCGAGACCATCAGCTTGAGGGGGTAGTGGTACGCGTCGTACCCGGCCACATCCGTCAGCCGCAGACCGTCCTCCGGGCTGGGCAGGGCCTCGGCGGTCGGGAAGTTCTCGAAGACGACGCAGGTGTCGAACAAGGTGCCGAGGCCCGCCGCCCGCTGGATGTCCGTCAGGGCGAGGTGGTGGTACGGGAGGAGTTCGGCGTGCTCCTCCTGCAGCCGCGCCAGCAGCTCGGCCACCGGCTCGGCCGCGTCCAGGCGCACCCGTACCGGCACGGTGTTGACGAACAGCCCCACCATCTCCTCGACCCTGGGGAGCTCGGCCACTCTCCCCGAGACCGTGGCCCCGAAGACGATGTCCCGGTGTCCGGTCCGGCGGTGCAGACACAGCGCCCACGCGGCGCGCAGCAGCGTGTTGAGCGTGACACCGGCTCGGCGCGACGCGTCGAGCAGCGCGGCGGTGTCCGGTTCGGACAGCTCGACGGCGATGCGCTCCGGCAGGACGCGAATCCGCGCGGTGTCCTGGTCCGGGCAGACCAGGGTGGGTTCGGCCAGGCCCGCCAGCGCGCCGCTCCAGGCGGTGTGCGCCTCCTCGCGGTCCTGCGCGGCCAGCCACCGCAGATAGTCGGGGTAGTGTCCGGGGGTCGGCAGACCGGTGTCCTCGCCGTGGTCGAAGAGCGCGAGCAGATCGCGCAGCAGCAGCGAAGTGGTCCAGCCGTCCACCAGCAGATGGTGCATGCTCAAGGCCAGCGTCTGCCGGTCCTCGGCGAGCGTGATCAGGGTGCAGCGGGCCAGCGGCGGCCGGGCCACATCGAAGCGTTGCCGCCGGTCGGCATCGAGCAGCGCCTCCAGCCGCGCGTCCTGCTCCCGCGCGTCGAGGCCGGTCAGGTCGTGGGTGTGCCAGTCCATCCGGACCTGTTCCGGGATGGCCTGCACCGGTTCCCCCGACCGCCGCTGGAGAAAGGCCGCGCGCAGCATCGGGTGGCGGCGCAGCAGCGCGTCACACGCGCCCCGGAACCGCTCGGCGTCGAGCCTGCCCCCCACCTCCAGGGTGATCTGCACGTTGTAGACGTCCAGGTCCCCGCTGTCGTACCGGGCGTGGAAGAGCAGCCCCTCCTGCGTCGGGGTGAGCGGCAGCAACTCGGCGACGGGCATGCCGATCCGGGCGCCGAGCCGGGACAGCTCCGCCTCGTCCCGCTCCCCGGAGCCCAGAGTGAGTACGGGCGTGGGCACGGGCTTGGGGGCCTCCGCGCTCGTCCCGTACGCCACCAGCGCACGCAGCGTCGCGAACCAGAGCCGGGCCAGCTCACCGACGTCGCCCTCGGTCAGCAGACGAGGGGCCCACAGCCAGTGTGCGGCCAGCCGTGGCCCCGCCGGGCCGTCCTCGACCGCCGCGTTCACCTCGACGACATGCGCCATCGGCATCCGCGGATCGGCTCCGCCCGGCAACGCGTCCGACTCGGGCGCCACACTCCAGTCCTCGTCGGCGGAACCGTCCTGTCGGCCCAGGTAGTTGAAGCCGAGCTGCGGGGCCGGATAGGCCGCCAGCTCGTCGGCCGTGTCCCGGTTCAGATGGCGCAGCAGGCCGAAGCCGATACCGCGCCGCGGGATCTCCCGGACCTGGTCCGTGACCCGGCGTACGGCCTCGCCGAGGCGTGCGGGCGCCGGATCGCCGTCCGGGTCCCAGTCGCCGAACCCGGCGTCGAGCCGTACCGGATAGAGGGAGGTGAGCCAGCCGACGGTGCCCGACAGATCGATGTCCTCGCCGATGGGCTCACGGCCGTGCCCCTCCACATCCACCAGCACGCCGGTGCGGGCGTCGGCACCGGGGCGCCGCCAGGCGGCGACGGCGAGCGCCAGGCCGGTGAGCAGCACCTCCCTGGTGTCGCTGGACAGGGCGGCCGGCACGGTGGTGAGCAGCGGCGCGGTCAGGTCCTCGGGGAGGGTGAGGGTGAGTTCCCCGGCCGTGGCGTGGATGTCCCGGGACGGCGAGAGCCGGGCGTCGGCGGGCGCGATCCCGCCCGCGCGCAGGATCCTGCGCCACAGGGGGAGTTCGTCCAGCACGGTGGGAGCCTTCGCCGCGGCGTACAGCCGGTGGCTCCACTCCCGCAGCGGGACGGGCACCGGGTCCGGCAGCGGGGCGGCCTCTGCCGCCGTACGCCCCGTACGTTTCTGGCAGGCGGTGTACAGATCGGTCAGCAGGATGTGCCACGAGACCGCGTCGACGGCCAGGTGATGGACGGTGACGAGCAGCCGCCCCGGTCGGCTCGCGCCGCCGTCGAACCAGGTGGCGCGCAGCATCACGCCGTCGCGCGGGGCGAGGGCGTCGGCGTCCTCACCGGCGCAGTCCGAGATCCGGCGGCGGAGGTCGCCCGAGGCCGGCCCGGAGACATCGACCCGCCGGACCGCCGCACGCAGCCCGCGCGGGTCCACCGGGGCGAGCGCGAGGGAGCCGTCGTCGCGCAGCCGGGCGCGCAGCGCCTGGTGGCGCTCCACCACGGCGCGTACGGCGGTGGCCAGCCGGTCCGTGCCGAGCCCGGGCGCCACGCGCAGCAGCGTCGACTGGTGGAAGGCGTCGATCGCGCCGCCGTGTTCCAGCAGCCACCGAGTGATCGGCGTGGCGGGGACGGTGGCGGACGCCTCGTCGGGGGCGGGGGAGCCGGCCGCCGGGGCCGGGGTCGGCCGCGCCTCTTGCCGCAGGAACGCGGCCAGGGCGTCGGCCGTGCGATAGGTGAAGACCTGCTTGGGGGTGAACCGCAGCCCCGCCTCGCGCGCCCGCGCCACCAGTTGGATCACGGTGATGGAGTCGCCGCCGAGGGAGAAGAAGTCGTCCGAGGCCCCGACCTTGTCCGCGCCGAGGACCTGCGCGAAGAGCCCGGTGAGCGTGGCCACGGCGTCTTGCTCGGCTCTCGCCTCAGCCCCCGCCCTCGCCTCAGCCTCCGGATCCGGCCCGGTCTTTCCGGTCTCCCCGGCCGCCTGCCGTGGCGGTGTTGTCGGCTCCGCCGGGTCCGGCTCGGGCAGCGCCGCCCGGTCGACCTTGCCGTTGGGGCTCAGCGGCAGCGCGGGCAGGGTGACGAAAGCCGAGGGGAGCATGTACGCGGGCAGCTTGGCCGCGATCCGTTCGGCCAGCGCGGCCGGTTCGGCGTCCCGTCCGGGCGCCGCCACGACGTACGCCACCAGGCGCGGCGCACCGGGGCGGTCCTCCCGTACCGCCGCAGCCACCTGGGCGACGGCGGGGTCGCTGCCGACCACGGCCTCGATCTCGCCCAGTTCGATCCGGTAGCCACGGACCTTGACCTGGTCGTCGGCTCGGCCGCCGTAGACCACGCTGCCGTCGGGCCGCCACCAGGCGATGTCTCCGGTGCGGTACATCCGGCCGCCGGGCGCGCCGAAGGGATCGGCGACGAACCGGCCCGCGGTGAGCCCCGGCCGCCCGACATAGCCGCGGGCCAGCACCTCGCCACCGATGTACAGCTCGCCTGGGATGCCCGCCGGGACCGGGCGCAGCCACGGGTCCAGGACATAGATCCGGGCCCCGGGGACGGGACGGCCGATCGGCACCGCACCCCGCGGCAGCGGGTCGCCGGGCTCCAGGCGGTGTTCCACACAGCCCACGGTCGCCTCGGTGGGGCCGTACTCGTTCACGACCGTCACCTGTGGGTGGCGGGCCCGCCACGCGGCCAGCGCCTCTCCGGTCAATTGCTCGCCGCCGATGACGAGTTCGCCGCTCGGTGAGTACCACGCGTCGGAGGCGACCAGCACCGGCAGATGGCTGGGCGTGGCCTTGACGAACGCGGGCCCGTCGCCCTCGGCCCCGGGCGGGGCGTCGAAGTCGTCCAGATCGACCACGCGCACCAGACCGCCCGAGGTCAGCGGGCCGAAGATACCGGTGACGGTGAGGTCGAAGGACGGTGGCGAGTGCACCAGCGCCTGGGTGGCCAGGCCCGGGTAGGCGGCGCGGGCGAAGGCCAGGTAGTTGTCGACCGTACGGTGTTCCACCGCCACCCCCTTGGGGCGGCCGGTCGACCCCGAGGTGTAGATGACGTACGCGCGGTCGGCGGGGCGGATCGGCGCACCGCGCTCGGCGTCGTCCACCCCGTGTCCCGGCAGCGCCGCCAACTCAGCGCGCACGGCGGGGTCGCCGAGCGGGACCGCCGACGGGTGTGCGGCTAGGCCCTGTCCGGGCGGTCTTTGAGGATCAGCCCGCGGCGTCAGATGAGGGGGCACCTCCCGGCCGAAGGCTGGGGGAGCATCGCAAGGCGGAGGATCGCCCTCGTACTGGGCGTACTTGGGCGACTCCGACAACGCAGCGAGGTGCCGTAGCTGGCGTCGCGGGCCCGAGAAGACCGCCCGGACAGGGCCTGGCGCCGGGTGGCCGGTGTCCGCGCAGACGACGGCGGACGGGGCGGCGTCGGCGAGCATGAACGACACGCGCTCCGGCGGATATCCGGGGTCGACCGGCAGATATCCGGCCCCCGCCTTCAGGGCCCCCAGCAGCGCCACGATCAGATCGACACCACGCGGCAGCGCCACGGCGACGAGGTCTCCCGCCCGTACGCCGCGCCGCAGCAGCAGCCGGGCCAGCCGGTTGGCGGCCTCGTCGAGCTGACGGTAGCTGAGGGTGTTCGCCCCTTCGGCCACGGCCGGGGCGTCGGGGGTGCGGCTCGCCTGGGCCTCGAAGCGCTGGGGGAGCGTCGCCCGATCGTCTCCGTACGCCTCGGGCGACGGTGTCTCCGAGCGGTGGGCCCATGCGCCCAGCACCTGCTCGCGCTCCCGGTCGGTCAGCAGCGGCAGATGTGCGACGGGGGTGGTGGGGGAGTGGCTGAAGGCGTCCAGCAGCAGCCGCAGCCGGGTGCGGATCAGCTCCAGGCGGGCGTCGTCGAACAGACACCGGCGGTAGCTGATGTGCAGGCTCAGCCGGGGGCCGGGGATGGCGACCACGCTCAGCGGGTAGTGGGTGGCGCCGGTGATCTCCTGCTGACCGCCGGCCTGAGCGTCCGCCCCGTCCGTCGCATCGGGGGAGTCTTCGGCGAGCGGGGCGATCCGCAGGCCCGGCACGGTGTCCCGGACGGACGCCCAGTCGAAGGGCGCGTCGCCGAAGCCGGTCGAGGTGTCGTACAGCGTGTCAAGGCCGGACAGCCGCCGTACCTCGGTCAGCCCGAGGTGCTGATGCGGAGCCAGCGCGAACTGCTCGTCCTGGACCCGGGCGAACAGGTCGGCCATCGGCTCCGCAGGGTCGATCCGCACCCGGACCGGGAGCGCGTTCATCAGCAGGCCCACCACCGAGTCGGCGCCGGGCAGCTGCGGCGGGCGGCCGTGCACGGTCTGGCCGAACACCACGTCGTCCCGCCCGGTCAGCAGGGACAGCAGCAGCGACCAGACGCCCTGTACCACCGTGTTGAGGGTCAGCCCGTGTTTCCGGGCGGTGGCTGTCAGCGCCTCGGTGGCGTCTTCGGGAAGTGTGACGAGGGTCAGGCCGGGCATCTCCCCGTCGCCCGCGACGGGCGCGCCGGCGGCGACGAGCGTCGGCTCGGACAGCCCCTGGAGGGCCGACCGCCACGCCTCCTCGGCAGCCGGGCGGTCCTGCCGGGAGAGCCACCGCAGGAAGTCGGAGAACGGTGTGACCGGCCGAAGCCCCGCCTCGCCCGCGCCGTCGTCCCCCTCCGCGGCCTCCGTTTTCCGGTGGTAGAAGGTGAACAGATCCTCCAGCACCAGCGGCAGTGACCATCCGTCGAGCAGGATGTGATGGTACGTCAGGACGAACACGTACTGGCTCTCGGCCAGCCGGACGAGCGCGAACCGCATCAGCGGCGGGGCCGTCATGTCGAAGCGGCGCGACCGCTCCTCCTCGAGGAAGGCCAGCAGCTTCTTCCGGCGTACGGACTCGGGGTCCGCGGAGAGGTCGAGCTCGGTCCACGGTGTCCGTACGTTCCGCCGGATCAGCTGCACCGCCTGCCCGTTCGCCCGCTGGCGGAAACCGGCGCGCAGCACGGCGTGGCGGGCGAGGGTGGCGGCGCAGGCCGCGCGCAGCGCCTTCGCCGAGACATCTCCGAGCAGTTCGAGGGGGGCCTGGATGGTGTAGACGTCCGCAGCCTCGGAGTCGTACAGAGCGTGGAAGAGCATGCCCTCCTGCAGCGGAGTGAGGGGCAGCACGGACTCGATCGGCGACTTGGACACTTCGTTCACGCGACGATGGTGTCGCGCGGCCGATCCGCGGGCCAGGCAGCTGACCGGCAGCTTCCCTGCCCGCCGACGGCCCTGCCCAGGTGCGGCATTGCCGGTGTGCAGCTCAGCGGCAGCAACTCAGCCGCGCAGGGCGGGCTGTGCCAGATCGGTCCTGCTGATCAGGTCGGACATGGACACCAGCACCCGGCGCTCCCCGGTGAACGCCTCCCGGCCGTGCGACCAGCGCATGTTGTCGATCACCAGCAGGTCGTGCCGGTGCCAGTCGAAGCGCTGCGCACGGCGCTCGAAGGCCGTACGGACCGCGGTGACCGTCTCGTCCGGGATCGGGGTCCCGTCGCCGAACAACACGTCGTTGGGCAGCCCGCCCTCGCCGAACAGCGCCACCAGGTCCCCGCGCAACCCCTGCGGCAGCGAGGACTGGTGGAACAGCACCAGGTGGTTGAACCACGCCCGGCGCCCGGTGCGGGGGTGCGCGACGGTCGCGGGCGCCCGGCGCACCGTACGCAGCCGGTCGTCCTCCAGCCACTCCCACTCCAGGCCGCCCGCCGCGCAGAACCGGGCCACCTCGGCGCGACTGTCGGTCTGGAACGCCTCGCGCCAGTCGAGGCCGACGCCGCTGCCGTAGTTGCGCACATAGCGCAGCCCCCGAGCCTCCATGGCCCGCACCACCTCGTCCGGGATGTCCTCCAGCACCCGCGCCACATCCGTGATCGGGGTGGCGCCGCCGGTGGCCGCCGGGGTGGCGCAGAAGAAGGCCAGCCGGCCGGGCCAGGCACCGGCGTACGACGACTCGCAGTGCTGCGGGATCACCTCGCGCGCCGGGTACTCGGTGGAGGTGAAGACACCGCCGCCCACCTCGCTGCGTGGCGTGGAGCGCTCGGTGTACTCCAGTGGCTTGAACCCGAGTCCGTCCAGGGCCTGTTGGAAATCCTCGACGCCTTCGGCGCCGGCCCCGCGGATCAGCACGGCCCCGGCCCCGGCGACGGCCTCGTCGATCGCCGTGACCTGCCGGTGCACAAACGGCCCCAGCCGCTCGCCGTCCGCCTCCAACACGGTGATGCCGGTCAGCTCGTCCACGCGTCACAACTCCCTGGGGAAGGGGCCCGGTGTCGGTGCCCCGGTATCGGTGAGAACATCACCGGTCAGCCGAGCACCGCCGTGACGGCGTCGAGCACGGCCGGAGCACCGGTGAAGAGGTAGTCGTGCCCGCCGGGCAGCAGCTGGAGGGTGAACCCGGCCGAGGCACACGACCGCCACCGCTCCAGCTCTGCCCTGCCCACCAGCGGGTCCTGAGCGCCGCCGAAGACATGCAGCGGGCAGCCCACCGGCACCGGCCCGGCGCTGCGGTACGCCTCGGTGAGCGCGAGGTCGCGCCGTACCGTGCGCAGCGCGTACCGCAGATACGACGGATACTCCCTCAGGTCGGGCGGGAAACCGCCGAATCCCTCGAGCCAGGCGAGCAGTTTCTCGTCGTCCCGGTCGGAGATCCGCTTCGGCACCGGGGTGTGCGGTGCCCGGGAGGCGGAGACCAGCAGCGCGCGGGGCGCGGGCAGGCCACGCCGGCCGGCGCGGACGGCGATCTCGTAGCCGAGGAGCGCGCCGAAGCTGTGGCCGAAGAGCGTGTACGGCAGGTCGAACTCGCCCGCGATACCGTCGAGCACCGCGTCGGCCAGCTCCTCCAGAGTGTCCGGTACGGGCTCTGCGGCGCGCACACCACGGCCGGGGAGCTCCACCGTTGCCAGCTCGATGCCGTGGGGCGGGGTGAGCCGCCAGGGGGCGAACGAGCCGGCGCTGCCGCCCGCCTGGGGCAGACAGAACAGCCGCAGCCGGGGGCTGGGCGCGGTCACCCGGCCGACGATCCACGGAGTGTCCACGCCACGCGGTGTGCCGGCGGGGTGGGAGGGTGGCACGGCGGCATGGGTTCGCATCCCGCTCCTTTCGTCGCCCGGCACTGCTCGGGGCGGTGGCCCTCTACTTCCTCGGGGTCGCTTAGGCCATCGTGGCCCGGTGGCGGCGCCCGGACCAGGCACGGGGACCGGCAACCGGTCTGCCGCGAAGTTGCCCCCGGGCCTGCCTGGCCGGTGGTGGTCGGGCCCAGTGAGGATCGTGGCGACCGTCCGCCCTTGTGCCCGAGGGGATCGCACTCCCATGACCGCTCCTCCTGACGAGGCAGCCGACTCGCCGTTCTTCGTCCTGGACGCCGTGACGGCGGACCTGATGAAGGTCGAATCCCTCACCCAGGCGTGCCTGAACTGGGATTACGGCAAGCGCGACAGCCGAGTGTGGCGCCTGTACGAGAAGAACAAGGCCGGGCAGTGGAACGCCGCCACCGATATCGACTGGGATCACGACGTCCGGTTCGGGGCCGAGCTGACGGAGGAGAACGGGGCGCGGCTCGCCGGCTTCGTGGTCGGCGAGGGCAGCCCGGTGCCACGCGAACTGCTCACCCAGTTCCGCTGGGAGTACCAGGCCTGGATGTGCAGCCAGTTCCTGCACGGCGAGCAGGGCGCGCTGGTGACCACGGCCCGGCTGGTGGAGACCGTGCCCGACATGGACACCAAGACCTACGCCGCCTCCCAGGTCGCCGACGAGGCGCGGCATGTCGAGGCATTCGCGCGCTACATGGACGAGAAGCTGGGCACCGTCTACCCGGTCAACCCCGGCCTCGGGACACTGCTCCACGATGTGCTCTCGGAGTCCAGGTGGGACATCGTCTACCTCGGTATGCAGGTCGTCATGGAGGGCCTGGCGATCACCGGGCTGCGGCTCGCCAGCAGTGGCTTCGGCGATCCGCTGATCCGGCAGATCACCAAGATGGTGGCGAGTGACGAGGCCCGCCACATCGCGTTCGGCGTCACCTCCCTCACCGGCATGTACGAGCAGGCCACCTCGGCCGAAATGCGCGAGCGCGAGGACTTCCTGCTGGAGTCCATCCGGCTGATGTCCCGCCGTTTCATGCTCCGCGAGGTGTGGGAGCGGATGGAGCTGGACGTGGCCAAGGGGCTGCACTTCGCCCGCACCAACCCGATGATGGCCACCTACCGGCAGCTGCTGTTCCAGCAGGTGATCCATGTGCTGCGGCAGCTGGGCCTGTTGTCGGAGCGGGTGAAGGGGCTGCTGGTCGCGGAGAACCTGGTACGCCCGGAGATGATGACGAGCCGCTGACGGCGGGCCCGGCCCCGGCTACTGCCCGGCGCGCACCAGCGCGCCGGGCAGTCGTATGCCCGCGCCGGCAGCGCCGGGTCAGTCCGCGGTCAGCGGCTGGGTGGCCGCCTCGTACGTGCCGGAGCACACCGCCTGCCAGATGACGCGGCGCCGGGGCTTTCCGCTGGAGGTGACCGCGATCCCGCCCTGGGGCACCTCGACCGACAGCAACGCGGCGTCGCCGAGCCATTCGGACAACACCTCATGGGCGATCCGCCGCCACTCCGGCCGCACCCCCGCGAACACGACCACCCCGGTGGGCGTGGCGTCGCGGACCCCGAGAAGGACGGCGACCCGGCGCTCGGGGACACCGCGCTGATGCAGCAGGGTCTCCAGGCTCTCCGCGAACACCATCTTCCCGCTGACCTTGAGCCCGTCGCCCAGCCGGCCGATCACGAACAGCTGCCCGTCGCGCAGAAACCCCGCGTCTCCGGTGCGCAGCCCCTCCTCGCCGAGACTGGTCCCGGAGGCGGAGCCGGTGTCGCCGAGGTATCCGCTCGCGATCGACACCCCGCTGACGACGATCTCGCCGACCCGCCCGTCGGGGAGCCGCACCCCGCCCTCGGACACGATCGTCACCGTACGGCCCGGCAGCGGCCGGCCGCAGCCGACCACCGCCGTCCCGGCCAGGGACGAGGCGTCGCCACTGCCCTCGTCAGGCTGCCCCGTCGTCCAGCCCTCGCCAGGGGGCAGACCGGTCACCGCGAGGGTGGCCTCCGCGCTTCCGTACGCCGGGACCAGCGCGCCGCGGTCGAGGCCGTACGGGCCCAGCAGCGCGTGGAAGTCGCGCAGCACCCGCGGGTCGACCCGCTCCGCGCCGATGATCACGGCCCGGAGCGCATCGAAGCGCAGGCCCTCCAGATCGGCGGGCCTGACGCGGCGCAGGATGTACGACAGGCCGAAGTTGGGCATGGCCGTCATGACGATGCGCCGCTCGCTGAGGCAGCGCAGATAGCGCAGTGGCGAGCGGATGAAGTCGTCGGGCTGGAGCATCCACCCGTCGAAGCCGGTGACGACGACGTTCAGCAGAAAGCCGACCAGGCCCATGTCGTGGTGGACCGGCAGCCAGCTGGCCGCGGGGCGGTGCGGGGCGCACTCCAGCCAGGTGCCCATCCCGCCGATGTTGGTGCGCAGCGCCTCCGCTGAGATCCGTACCCCGCGCGAGAAACCGCTCGACCCCGAGGTGAACTGGAGCAGCGCGGTCTCGGGAGGCGGCAGTGGCCGCTTCAGCGGCTCGGTGTCCGCGATGAGCTGGTCGAACGCCACCGGTTCGTCGATGCCCAGGTCGGCGGCGATCTTACGCAGGCGCTCCAGCGACTCGTCGTCGCAGACGACGGCCGCGGGGCGCACGGTCCGCAGCAGATGGGCGGCGTGCACCTCGTACTCGTCGGCCCGCTGGTAGGCGAACGGCGGGGCGATGGCGCACGGTGCCGCACCGGCGGCCAGAGCGCCGAAGAACCCGGCGACGAAGCCCGGGCTCGAGCGCTGCACAAGCGCCACCACCTCGCCCCGCCCGACCCCGTTCGCCCGCAGCGCGGCGGCGGTGGTGAGCACCAGCCGGCCCAGGTCGCGGTAGGACCAGAAGTCCCAGCCGTCGTCGTGGTTCGCGTAGTACAGGCCGCGCTCGGTGGACGCCTCGTCCAGCCAGTCGAGCAGGCCCCGGTCCGGGTTTCCCAACGTCCCCGTCACGTCCCCGTCCTTTCAGGAGTGCACGGGCCACGCCCGTACGTCCTTCGGGGCGCGACCGCGTGCCCGGCTGTCGCACAGCTTCGCCACAGGGCCACGCGGCCACCAGGCAACCGGCCGGTAACTCGCCCGGCTCCGGGCGGCATTTCGACCAGCAACCGCGATTGCCGGTCGATTGCCTGGAAAGCGGCCGCGCCACCGATGCAGCATCGACCGAGATTGCGAGCCCTTGGTGAGTCAGGCAGTCCGGCAGTCCGGCGGAGCGGTCCGCCGAGCGCAGGAGAGAGCGGTTACGACCCGATGACTTCACGCGACACCGAGCTGCTTCCGCTCACGGCCGCCCAGCGGGGCGTGTTCCACGCCCAGCGCCTCCAGCCCGACAACCCGGCCTACAACACGGTGGCCGCCATGGAGCTCCGGGGGCCGGTGGACGGGGAGCTGCTGCGGCGGGCGATCCGGCGGGCGGAGGGGGAGAGCGGCAGCTGGGACGTCGAACTGGTGGAGCGGCCGGACGGGCTGTACCAGCGGCCGGTCGGGCCCGGCCGCTCGACGTGGCAGGAGATCGACCTCAGCGGCGAGCCGGATCCGCTCGCCACGGCCCACGCGCTGATCGACTCCGACCGCGCCACCCCGCGCGACCTGTTCCAGGACGCGCTGTCCGGCCACGTCCTCATGCGGATCGGCACCGACCACCACGTCTGGTACCAGCGCAGCCACCACATCCTGTCCGACGCCTTCGGCTCCGTACTGCACTCGCGCCGGATCGCGGCCCACTACGAGGCCCTGGCCGCCGGGGCGGAGCCGACGGGCGAGCCGCTGGGCCGCGTGGCGGAGCTGCTGGCGGAGGAGGCGGACTACCGCGCGTCGGACGACTACGTCACGGACCAGAAGTACTGGAACGGGGTCTTCGCCGAGCGGCCCGAGGCCGTGTCGCTCGCTCCGGGGGTGCCGACGGGCGCCGCGGGGCGCGCGCTGTCGGTGACGACGGCGCTGTCGGCGGCCGAACTGCGGGCGCTGGGAGCCGCGGGGCGGGACGCCCGCGCCCCGTGGACGGTGGCGATGCTGGCGGGCGTCGCCGCGTATCTGCAGGGCATGACCGGGGCCCAGGACCTCACGGTGGGCGTCCCGGTCACCGCGCGCGTCGGCGCCCGGACGCGCAACGTGCCCGGCATGCTGTCGAACACCTTCCCGCTGCGGCTCACCGTCAGCCCGGCCGCGGGCCGGACCGCGCTGGTCCGGCAGGTCGCACGGCGGCTCGGCGAACTCCTCACCCACCAGCGCTACCCGTACGACGAACTCCGCCGCGACCTGCGGCTGTTGGGCACCGATGAGCAACTTTTCGGCGTACTGGTGAACATCGTGCCGGCGGGCTCCGAGACCGCGTTCACCGGGCTCGAGGCCCGCCTCACCGCACTGTCCGGCGGCCCGGTCACCGACCTCAACATCACCTGCCACCCCGGGCCCGACGGGCAGGGCGCGCGCGTCGAGTTCGAGGCCAACCCCGACCGCTACACCGCCGCCGAACTGGCCGCGCACCAGGCCCGGTTCACCGAATTCCTCGCCCGGTTCCTCGCCGCCCCGCCGGACCTCCCGCTCGCCCGCGTGGACGTCCTGACGGCCGCCGAGCGCGCCCAGGCGCTGGCCGTCGGCCGGCCGCCGGGGCCGGCGCGGGACATCGCGCCACGGACCTTCCCGGAGCTGTTCGAGGAGCAGGTCCGCCGGACACCGGACGCCCCCGCGGTGCTCACTCCCGAGGGCGCCCTCGACTACGCCGAGCTGAACTGCCGCGCCAACCGTATCGCCAGGGCCCTGGTCGCACGCGGCGCCGGCCCCGAGCGCCTGGTGGCCGTCGCCCTGCCACGCGGCGCCGTCGCGCTGACGGCCGTGATCGCGGTGATGAAGGCGGGTGCCGCGTACCTCCCGGTCGACCTCGGCTATCCGCGGGCGCGGATCACCGCCATGCTCGATGACACCGAACCGCTGCTCCTGCTGACCACCCGGGCGGCCGACGACACCACAACAGCCGCCAACGTGCCCCGGCTGTATCTGGACGAGGCACCCGGCGGCCAGTTGGCAGGACCACCGGACACCGACACCGACCTTGACGACCGCGACCGCCGGGCTCCGCTGCGGCCGGGCCACCCGGCGTATGTCATCTACACCTCCGGTTCGACCGGCCGCCCCAAAGGTGTCCTCGTCACCCATACGGGCCTGGCCGCCCTGCTGCGCCACCAACAGAACCAACTCCAGCTGACCCCGGACACCCGGGTGCTGCAGTTCGCGTCGCCGAGCTTCGACGCCTCGGTGTGGGAGCTGTGCGTGGCGCTGCTGACCGGCGCCGCCGCGGTGGTCGCCCCGCCCGAACGGCTGGTGCCCGGGCCACCGCTGGCCGAGCTGGTGGCCGAGCTGGGGGTCGACTGTCTGCTGCTCGCCCCCTCGGCGCTCTCCGCCATGCCATCGGACAGCCTGCCCCGGGGCATCAACCTGGTCGTCGGCGCCGAGGCATGCTCGCCGGAGCTGGTCGCCCGCTGGTCCCCGGGACGGCACATGGTCAACGCCTACGGCCCCACCGAGGCGACCGTCATTGCCACCCAGACCGGGGCGTTGTCCGGCCGTACCGTCCCGCCCATGGGGCACTCGGTCCCCGGCGGCCGGATCCGGCTGCTCGACTCCGCGCTGCGGCCGGTGCCGCCCGGTGTCGCGGGCGAGGTGTATCTGAGCGGCGACGGGCTCGCCCGCGGCTACCTCGGCCGCCCCAAGGTCACCGCGGAGCGGTTTGTCGCCGACCCGTTCGGCCCGCCCGGCACACGGATGTACCGGACCGGCGATCTGGCCCGGTGGACGGCGGACGGCGATCTTGCCTACCTCGGCCGCGCCGACAGCCAGGTCAAACTGCGCGGCCATCGCATCGAGCCGGGCGAGGTCGAGGCCGTACTCGCACAGGCGCCCGGGGTCGGCGGGGCGGTCGCGGCCGTCCGCGAGGACCGGCCGGGGATCCGGCACCTGGTCGCGTACGCCGTCGCCGCCGCGGACACCGACCCCGGCGAGTTGCGCGAGTTCGTGGCGCGGCGGCTGCCGGCGTATATGGTCCCGGCGGTCGTGGTGGTGGTCGACGCCCTGCCGCTCACCCCGAACGGCAAGCTGGACCGGGCGGCGCTGCCCGCCCCGCGGTTCCAGGCCACGAGTGCGTACCGCGCCCCGACGAGCGAGCGGGAGCGGGTGCTGCACGAGGTGTTCACCGATGTGCTCGGCGGGGAGCGGATCGGCGTGGACGACAGCTTCTTCGACCTCGGCGGCGACTCGGTCGTCGCCATGCAGCTGGCCGCCCGCGCCCATGCGGCGGGTCTCACCGTCACCAGCAACGACGTCTTCCGCCACAAAACCATCGCCCGGCTCGCCGAAGTGGCCCAGGACACCGTCCCCGACGCCGGGACACCGCGGGACGCAGGGAGCCTGCTGCACCTCGACGCGGAAGAACTCGACGAGCTCGAAGCCCAGTGGGAGACAACACGGTGAAACAGACATCCCTGGAAGCGGTGCTGCCGCTCTCGCCGTTGCAGCAGGGCATCCTCTTCCACGCCCTCTTCGACGAGGGGGACACCGAGCGTGGCCCAAGTGGGCCGGTCGACTTCTATACCGTGCAGACCCCCCTGGAACTGGTCGGGCCGCTCGACACCGAGGCGCTGCGCCGCTCGTGCCTCGCCCTGCCGGCCCGCCACGCCAGCCTGCGCGCGGGGTTTCTGCGGCGCCGCTCGGGCGAGGCCGTCCAGGCCATCGCCCGCGCGGTCGAGCCACCGTGGGAGGAGGTCGACCTCTCCGGCCACGGCGCAGAGGAGCGCCGGGCGCGGCTCGCCAGGCTGCTGACCGAGGACCGCTCCCGGCGCTTCGAGATGACGAAGCCACCGCTGCTGCGCTTCACCCTGGTGCGGCTGGCACCCGACCGCCATGTCCTCGTGCTCACCAACCACCACATCCTGCTGGACGGCTGGTCGCTGCCCCTGGTCCTCGCCGACCTGTTCCGTATCTACCGGGACGGCGGCACCGCAGAACGGCTGGAGGCCGCCCCGTCGTTCGGCGAATATCTCGGCTGGCTCTCCGAACAGGACCACGCCGAGGCCGAGCGCGCCTGGCAGACCGCGCTGTCCGGGCTCGACGGCGCGACGCTGGTGGGCGGCGGAGCGGGCACCGGCACCTCCGACCGCGGCCAGCAGCGCGTTGTCGCGGAGCTGTCCGAGGCCGATACGGCACGGCTCACCGACGCGGCCCGCTCGCGCGATCTCACCACCAACACCATGGTGCAGGGCGCGTGGGCACTGCTGCTGACGGCGCTCACCGGGCGGCGGGACGTCGTCTACGGCAACACCGTCGCCGGGCGCCCGCCCCAGCTCCCGGGCAGCGAGCGCATGGTGGGCCTGATGATGAACACGGTGCCCGCCCGGGTACGGGTCGACCCGGCCGAGCCCGTGGCGGATCTGCTGGTCCGTATCCAGCGCGAGCAGGCGGCCCTGACCAGGCATGAGTACCTGGGTCTCGCCGATATCCAGCGCGCCGTCGGCGCCACCGAACTCTTCGACACCACCGTCGCCTTCGAGAACGTCCCCGTCGACGAAGCCGTCCAGGGGTCCGCGGTGGCGGGGCTCACCGTCACCCTGCTGCGGGACGCCGTCGAGGACGCCTTCGAGGGCACCCACTATCCGCTGAGCCTGGCCGTCCACCCCGGCGCCCGGCTCCGCTTCGAACTCAACTACCGCGAGGATGTCTTCAGCGGCGAGGCGGCGGCCGAGGTGCTGCGGCGCCTGTGCGCCGTGATCCGGGACATCGCCGACCGGCCCGAGGCTCCGGCCGGGCGGCTGCCGCGGTGCTTCGACGCCGAGCGGCGGCGGATCCTGGGCGCGGCGAGCGGCCGGACCGTGGCGTACCCGGACCAGACCCTGCCCGAGCTGCTCGAGGCGCAGGCCCGTACGACCCCGCAGGCGATCGCCGTCACCGACGCCACGACCAGCCTCACCTTCGAGCGGCTGGACGCCGACGCCACCCGGCTCGCCCGGCTGCTCGTGGCCCACGGCGCCGGCCCGGACCGCCTGGTGGGCGTCGCGCTGCCTCGTACCACGGCCGCGGTGACGGCGATCTGGGCGGTGTGGAAGTCGGGGGCCGGATATCTGCCGCTCGACACCGAACACCCCCCGGAGCGGATCGCGGCGATCTGCGCCGAGGCCGGACCGGCCCTCGTGCTGGCCACCGCCGAGACCGCGCACGCCGTACCCGAAGGGGTGGCGACGCTGCGGGTCGACGAGGTCGCGCCACTGCGGGTCGACGGGGACGTGGCGCCCGAAGCCATGGACCTGGACACCGCCGGGAGCTTCGGTGCGCCGCTGCCCGGCCACCTGGCGTATGTGATCTACACCTCCGGCTCCACCGGACGGCCCAAGGGGGTCGCCGTCGAGCACCGCAACCTGGCCAATATGTTCCACAGCCACCGGGCGAACTTCTTCGACCCGGAGCGGACACGGGCGGGCGGCCGGCTGCTGCGGGCGGCGCTCACCAACTCCCTCGGCTTCGATGCCTCCTTCAGCCAGCTGCTGTGGATGGTCGCCGGACATGAACTGCACATCGTCGACGACACCGTGCGCAAGGACGCCCTGGCGCTGGTCGACCGCGCCGTGGCGGCGGAGGTCGACGTCCTCGACACCACGCCGTCCGTCGCCCGCCAGATGCTGGCCGCGGGCATGTTCCAGGCGTCGGGGGAGCGGCACCGGGTGAGTGTTCTGGCGCTCGGTGGCGAGGAGGTGGCGGACGACCTGTGGGCCGAACTGCACGCGGTGCCGGGCCTGTCGGTCTACAACCTCTACGGACCCGCCGAGTGCACCGTCGACGCGATGCTCTGGCACGGCGAGGGCCGGCCCGCCATCGGCCACCCCGCCGACAACGCCCGGGTGTATGTGCTCGACCCGTTCCTGCGGCCGGTGCCGGACGGGGTGGTCGGCGAGCTGTACATCGCCGGCGCCGGGGTCTCCCGGGGCTACCTGGGACGCCCCGGCCCGACGGCGGAGCGTTTCGTGGCCGATGTGTTCGGCCCGGCGGGCGCCCGCATGTATCGCACCGGTGACCTGGGGCGCCGCGGTCCGGACGGGGCCGTGGAGTACTGCGGGCGAGCGGACTCCCAGGTCAAGATACGCGGCCACCGCGTCGAACTGGGCGAGATCGAAGCCGCGCTGGCGGCGGAGCCCTCGGTGGCGCGGGCGGTGGCGGCGGTGTCCACCGACCCGTCGGGTGTACGGCGCGTCGTGGGCTACGTATGCCCCTCGCCCGGCGCCCGGCCCGACCCCGTCACGCTGCGCGACACGGTCGCGCGCCGGCTGCCGGCGTATATGGTCCCAGCGGTCGTGATGGTGGTCGACGCCGTGCCGCTCACGCCGAACGGCAAGGTGGACCGGGCGGCGCTGCCCGCGCCGAGCTTCCAGGCCACGGGCGAGTACCGGGCCCCCTCCACCGAGCGGGAGCGGGCGCTGCACGAGGTGTTCGCCGATGTTCTCGGCCGCCCCCGGATCGGCGTGGACGACAGCTTCTTCGACCTCGGCGGCGACTCCATCATCGCCATGCAGCTGGCGGCCCGCGCCCACCGCGCCCAACTGGCCATCACCACCAAGGACATCTTCCTCCACCCGACCATCGCCCGGCTCGCCGAAGTGGCCGAGGACACCGGCGTACGGGACGAACCGCGAGGTCAGGACCGTGCGCCCGCGGGCCCGCTGGTTACCCTCTCCGACGCCGAGCGGGCGGAACTGGACCAGGACGGGCGGCGGATCGCCGAGGTGCTGCCGCTGACGCCCCTCCAGCAGGGGATGCACTTCCACGCGGTGCTCGCCGCCGACGGCGTCGACGTGTACACGGCCCAAGCCCCCGTACGGCTGACCGGCCCGCTGACGCCCGACGCGCTGCGCGAGGCCGTCGGGGCAGCCGTCGCCCGCCACAGCGCCCTGCGGGTCTCCTTCACCCTGCTGAGCTCCGGCCGTCTGGTCCAGCTGGTGCACGAGGAGATGAGCGTGCCCTGGCGGGAGGCCGACCTGTCGGGGCTCGCCGAGGACGAGCGCCGCCACCGCCTCGCCGAGCTGATCGACGAGGACCGGCTGCGCCGCTTCGACCTCGCCGAGCCGCCACTGCTGCGGGCCACCCTGGTCCGGCTGGCGGCCGACGACCACCTGCTGCTGGTGTCGTACCACCACGGGCTGCTGGACGGCTGGTCGCTGCCGCTGTTCTTCCGCGACCTGTTCGCCCTCTACGCGGGCGGCACCGCCGCGGCGGCCCCTCCGCCCGTGCAGTTCGCCGACTTCCTGCGCTGGCTCGCCGCCCAGGACGCGGAGCGGGCGGCGCGGGCCTGGGCCGAGGAACTGGCCGGCTTGGACGAGCCGACCCTCGTCGCCCCCGACGCCGAGGCCGCCTCCGCCACCGTGCCCCATCTGGTGACCGAACTCCTCGACCTCGAGCGGACCACCGCGCTCGCCACCGCGGCACGGCGCGCGGGTCTGACCCTCAACACCGTGGTCCAGGGCGCCTGGGCGGTGGCGCTCGGCCAACTGCTGGGCCGCGACGACATCGTGTTCGGCGCGACCTGCGCCGGACGCCCGCCGGAGCTGCCGGGCTCCGAGGACATCGTCGGCCTGCTCATGAACACCGTGGCGGTCCGGGTGCGGCTCGACCCGGCACGGCCACTCGTCCAGCTCCTGGCCGACCTCCAGCGCCGACAGGCCGAGCTGGGCCCGTACCAGCACCTGGGCCTCGCCGAACTGCAGCGGACCCTGGGCCTCGGGGAACTCTTCGACACCGTCGTCGGATTCGAGAACACCCCCGTCGACGGCGAAGCCGTCCAGAAGCACATCCCCGGCCTGCGGATCTCCGTCGACGACCGGCCCGTGCCCGGCGCCACCCACTATCCGCTCAGCCTGGTCGTGGTGCCGGACGAGCGCCTGAGCCTCGAACTCAGCTACCGCGCCGACCTGTTCACCGCCGAGGCATCCCAGGCCCTGCTGACCCGGGTGGGGAAGGTCCTCGACGGCTTCGTGGCCGACCCGGCGGCGCCGCTCGGCCGTATCGACCTGCTCACGGCGGGGGAGCACAAGCGGTTCCGCGCCGCCGCCGACGGCCCGTCGCACCCCGTCGCGCGGACGTTCCCCGAGCTCTTCGAGGAGCGGGTCCGGGCCCGGCCCGAGGCCGTCGCGGTGTACGAAGGGCCGCTGGCCGTCAGCTACGCCGACCTCAACGCGCGGGCCAACCGGCTGGCCCGGGCGCTGGTGGCGCAGGGCATCGGCCCCGAGGACACCGTCGCGGTCGCCATACCCAAGTCGGCCCGCTCCGTGCTCGCCGTCGTCGCCGTACTCAAGGCGGGCGCCGCCTATCTGCCGCTGGACCTCGGATACCCGCCGGAGCGGCTGCGCCAGGTCGTCGCCGATGCTCGGCCCGCCCTCGTCCTGACCACCACCGAGGCGGCCGGGGCGATGGCAGAGGCGGGCGACGGGCGGACCCTGTGCCTGGACGGCACGGACACGCAACTGCTTGAAATCCACGAGGAGTTGACCGGTGGGCTGTCGGACGAGGACCTGACCGACGCCGACCGGATGGCGCCGCTACGGCCCGAGAACACCGCGTATCTCATCTACACCTCCGGGTCGACCGGCCGCCCCAAGGGTGTGCTGGTGCCCCACCGAGGCCTCGCCGCCCTGGTCGCCCAGCAGCGCACCGGTCTGCGACTGCGCGCGGACGAGCGGGTGCTGCTGTTCGCCTCGCCGAGCTTCGACGCCTCGGTGTGGGAGCTGACGACCGCCCTGCTGACCGGGGCGAGCGCGGTCGTCGCGCCCGCCGACCAACTGCTGCCGGGCCCGGCCCTGGCGGCCACCGTGGCCCGGCACGGCGTGACCACGCTGCTGCTCCCGCCGTCCTCGCTCGCCGTGCTGCCCGAGGACGGTCTGCCGCCCGGTGTCACCCTCGTCGTGGGCGGCGAGGCATGCCCGCCCGAACTGGTCGAACGCTGGTCGTCCGGGCGCCGCATGGTCAACGCCTACGGGCCCACCGAGGCGACCGTCATGGCCACGATGAGCCGCCCGCTGGCGGGCCGGACCAGACCGCCGCTCGGCCACCCGGTCGCGGGGGCGCGGGTCCATCTGCTGGACGGCGCGCTGCGACCGGTGCCGGTGGGGGCGCCGGGTGAGCTGTATCTGGCGAGCGAGGGGCTGGCGCGCGGCTATTTGGGCCGGGCCCGGCTCACCGCGGAGCGGTTCGTGGCCGACCCGTACGGCCCGGCCGGGTCGCGGATGTACCGCACCGGCGATCTGGCGCGCCGTACGCCGCACGGCGCCCTGGAGTATCTGGGCCGGGCGGACCAGCAGGTCAAGGTGCGTGGCTTCCGGATCGAACCCGGTGAGATCGAGACGGTGCTGACCGACGACCCCGCGGTAGCCCAGGCGGTCGTGGTCGCCCGCGAGGACCCGGCCGGCCGGCGGCTGGTGGCGTACGTGGCCCCGGCCGCCGACGCCCGGCCGGATCCGGCGGCCCTGCGCGGCCGGGTCGCCGCCGCCCTGCCCGACCACATGGTGCCCGCGGCCGTCGTCGTCCTGGACCGGCTGCCGGTCACGCCGAGCGGGAAGCTCGACCGGGTGGCCCTGCCCGCGCCCGAGTTCTCCGGCACCCCCGCCTCCCGGGCGCCCCGTACCGCCCTCGAGGAGCGGCTGTGCGCGCTCTTCGCGCAGGCCCTCAAGGTCGAGCGGGTCGGTATCGACGACAGTTTCTTCGACCTCGGCGGCGACTCGATCAGCTCGGTCAAGCTCGTCACCCTGGCCCACGCGGACGGCCTGGACATGGCGCCGCGCGATGTGTTCACCCACAAGACGGTGGCCGCGCTCGCCGACGCGGTGAAGGAACTCGCTCCGGACACGGGCATGAACACTGGCATGGACACCGACGCGGGCGAACCGGAAGAGCCGCTGATCACCCTGTCCCAGCACGAACTCGACGCTTTCGCCGAGGACTGGCAGGAGCCGGTCTGAACCTCGGGCGGAGACTGAACCCCGGCGACGGCCGGACATTTCCATCGCACGACCACTGGGCCGATACGGCCGGGACCCTGCTCGGCCGGCCCCGTGAGGCACCACCACGCGGCCCGGCAGCGGTGCGCGGGCCGCACAGGACCGAACGACGGACGACCCGAGCGGTCACGACCCGGTGGAGGACCATCGACATGACAAGCACGTACCCCGCTGCCCGCGCCCTCCGCCCGGGAGCGGCCGATCCGGCCCCCGGCGGTCCGGTCCCCGGTGGCCCCGACACCCCTCTCGAATACCATCTCGACGCCCGCGAGGCCGCCGAACTGCGGGCCGTCGCGGCACGGTTCGCGGACGCCCAACCGGCCCCCGACCAGCCGGAGTTCTACGACGGCGACCACGCGGCCGAGGAGCTGCTGCCCGCCGGGCTGCGCGGCTTCCTCCTCTCCTACCGCCGCACCGAGAGCACCGCCGCGTGCCTGGTGCACGGCTTCCCGGTGGACGACGACCGGCTCGGCCCCACCCCCGGCCACTGGCGCGAGGCCATCGGCGGGCGGGCGGCCAGGGCGCAGGAGCTGTGGCTGGCGATGTGCGGTCTCGCGCTGGGCGATCCGTTCGGCTGGGTGACCCTCCAGGAGGGCCGCATCATCCAGAACATCCTGCCGATCCGCGGCGACGAGCGGCGCCAGAGCGGCTACGGCAGCGAGAGCCTGCTGGAGTTCCACACCGAGGACGGTTTCCACCCCAACCGCTGCGACTATCTGCTGCTGTTCGGCCTGCGCAACCGGGACCGGGTGCCGACCGTCGTGTCCTCCGTCCGCGACGTCCGGCTGAGCGATCACGACCGTACGGTGCTCGCCGAGGAGCGCTTCCACATCCTGCCGGACACCGAACACATCCGGCAGCTGGAGGCGTCCGCGCCCCGCCACCCCGCGCTGCCCAGGCTGTACGCCATGACGGACCGGCCGGTGCCCACCGCGGTGCTCTTCGGCGACCGGCTCAATCCGTATCTGCGCATCGACCGCCCCTTCATGCGTGTGGGCCCCGGGGACACCGAGGCGGCGGCCGCGCTGGACCGGCTCATGGACGAACTGCGGCGCGTCCAGCGGGAGATCGCGGTGGGCCCCGGCTCGCTGCTGATCGTGGACAACTACCGCGCCGTACACGGCCGCCGCGCCTTCACTCCGCGGTACGACGGGACCGACCGCTGGCTGAAGAAGCTGACCGTCAGCCGCAATCTACGGCGCAACCTCAGCGGATACGCCCTGGAGCACCCCCGTGTCATCGTCTGAGCCCGGCCCCGACACCACCCTGCCGACTCCCGAGGAAAGGCAGCCACATCCCATGCGCACCGTCATCGTGTCCGGCGCGTCCAGCGGAATCGGCCACGCCACCGCCGAGAGGTTCGCCCGCGGCGGCGACTACGTGGTCAACCTCGATCGCCAACCGCCCGCCCCCGGCGCGGTGGACGGCCCCCGCGAGGGCGGGGGCCAGGTCCGCTGGGTCGAGCTGGATGTCGCCGACTGGTCGGGCGTCCGCGCCGTGGTCGACCAGGTGCACGCCGAGCGGGGCCGGATCGACGTCGTCATCGCCAACGCAGGTATCAGCGTCCGGCACGGCATCCTCGACCTGACCGAGGAGGAGGCGCGGCGCACCCTGGACGTCAATCTGATGGGTGTCCTCGCGCTGTGGCGCCACGCCGTCCCGCATATGCTGCGCCGCGGCGAGGGCGTGCTGCTCGCCACCGCGTCCGTCAACGGCTCCCGTGGCTATCCGCTGTACGCGGACTACAACGCCAGCAAGGCGGGGGTGGCCTCGCTGTGCCAGACCTTCGCCATCGAGCTGGCTCCCCTCATCAGGACCGCCTGTGTGGCGCCCGGTGCCGTGCTCACGCCCATGCAGCGCGCCGAGTACACCGACGCCATGCTCGACGAGGTCAACGAGCGCATCCCGGCCCGCCGCCACGCCCTCCCCGAGGAGATCGCGGACGTGTTCCACTTTCTGGCCTCCCCGCGGGCGTCGTTCGTATCGGGCCAGCAGTTCGTGGTGGACGGGGCCGAGACCGCGGGGGCGACCACCGCGTTCTTCCCCGGCCCGACCAAGCCCCTGGGCTGAGCGCCCCCGTACGCCGCCCCCCGCTCCCCGTACGCCGTACGCCGTACGCCGTATCGCAGCGTCCCGCCACCACGCTTAAGGAAACAGCCATGGACACCCGCCGGGCTCTCGCCCCACAACCGCTCGACCAGCTGGATCTCGCCGACCCCCTGCTGCACGCCCACCACGACCTGGGGCCGCTGTGGCGCCGGCTGCGCGCCGAGGCCCCCGTGCACTGGCAGCCCGAGACCGCGCGCGGCCCCGGGTTCTGGGCGGTGAGCGGCTACGCCGATGTGGTCTCGGTGCTCAACGACAGCGAGACCTTCACCTCCGAACGCGGCAATGTGCTGGACACCCTGCTGGCGGGCGGCGATTCGGCGGCCGGGCAGATGCTCGCCGTCACCGACGGCAGACCGCATCAGGCGCTGCGCAGCGCCCTGCTGAAGCCGTTCTCGCCGCGCTCCCTCGAGGTGGTGGTCGACAGCGTCAGGCGCGGTACGCACGCGCTGGTCGAGGAGGCGGTGGAGCGGGGCGAGGTGGACTTCGCCGCCGATGTGGCCGCGCATATCCCGCTCGCCGCCATCTGCGATCTGCTCGGCGTCCCGGCCGCCGAGCGGCAGCACATCATCGACCTCACCTCCGGCGCGCTGTCCTCGGCGGACGGCGCGCCCACCGAGGAGGCCACCTGGGCGTCCCGGAACGGCCTGTTGCTCTACTTCTCGGAGCTGGCCGCACAGCGCCGCGCCAAACCGTACGACGACGTGGTCAGCCTGCTGGTGACCAAGGAGATCGACGGCCGGCCGCTGACCCACGAGGAGATCGTCTTCAACTGCTACAGCATCATCATGGGTGGCCATGAGACGACCCGTTTCTCGATGGTCGGCGGCCTGCGGGCGCTGATGGAGCACGAGGACCAGTGGCAGGCCCTCAAGTCCGGCCGGGTCGCCACCGCCTCGGCCGTCGAGGAGGTGCTGCGCTGGACCACCCCGGCCCTGCACAGCGGCCGGACCGCGACCCGGGACGTCCTCCTCGACGACCGGTTCGTCGAGGCGGGGGACATCGTGGTCACCTGGCTGGCCTCCGCCAACCGCGACGAGCGGGTCTTCGAGCGGCCGGACGAGTTCGACCTGTCCCGCACCCCCAACAAACACCTGTCGTTCGCGCACGGCGCGCACTTCTGCCTCGGTGCCTTCCTGGCCCGCGCCGAGCTGACGGCCCTGCTGGAGAGCTTGCGGGAGCTGGTCGACAAGGCCGAGCCCGCGGGCGAGCCGCGGTATGTGTACTCCAACTTCCTGAGCGGCATGTCGGCACTGCCGGTGTCCCTCACGCCGAGTTGCCGTGTGCTTGCCGGGCCAGTTGCCTGGGAGGGGCCCCCGGCTGGGCTTACCGTCGGAAACATGACTCACACTCCTGCCGCCGTCGGCGCCGAAGCCGTCTCCGCCGTGGTGTGCGGCATGGTCCGGCTGGTCGCCCCGCGCAAACTCGACGAGATCGAGCTCGACCACCGGCTCGTCGGCGATCTCGGCTTCCACTCCCTCGTACTCGCGGAACTCGGCTACAACCTGGAGGATCTGTACGGCCTCCGGGCGCTGACCCCGGAGGAGACCATGAAACTGGAGCGCGTCAAGGACGTGGTCGAGTTCGTCTCCACCGAAGTGGCGAGCGGCCGGGCGCAGCTTCCCGACGAGGAGGAGCTGTCCGACCTCTTCGCCCGCTACGGCGCCGACGCCCCCACGGCATGACCGGCGAGGTGTCCGACCGCCCCTCCTACGCGTTGGCCGCGGACTTCGAGCGGGTGCTCGGCGACCCGGCGGCGAGCGGCGGTCCGTTCAGCCATGCGGAGACGGTCGAGCACGAGGAGCTGGGCGCGCTGCCCCCCGGCGCGGTGGACCTGGTCCGGTCCTGGGGGTTCAGCCGGTATCTGGTGCCCGAGCACTTCGGCGGCGGGCTGCGCAACCTGGAGCAGCTGGTCCTGCTGACCCGGGCGCTCTCGCGCCGCAATCTGACCGTCGCGGTGATGTTCGGCTCGGCGCTGCTCGGCGTCAACCCGGTGTGGCTGTGGGGCGACGAGGAGCAGCGGGCCCTGGTGGCCCGGGGTGTTCTCGACGGGGATCTGGCGTGTTTCGCGGTGTCCGAACCGGACCACGGCAGCGATCTGGGGACGAACGAGACGACGGCGTCGCCGGACGGTGACGGATATGTCCTCACCGGGGAGAAGTGGCCGGTTGGCAACGCCACCCGGGGCCGCTTCCTCAGCGTCTACGCGGCCGTCGAAAACACCGGACCCTCCCTGCTGCTGGTCGACAAGCGGCAACTTACTGCCGGGAGTTGGGACAACCACCCCTTCGTCCGGACGGTGGGCCTGCGCGGCCACGATCTGAGCGGGATCACCTTCCGGGACACCGAGGTGCCGGCCGGCGCGCTGCTCGGCCGCCCCGGCGCGGGCCTGGCCCAGATCCTTCAGGTGCTGCAGATCACCCGCACCGCCATCGGCGCGCTGTCGCTCGGCACCATGGACTCGGTGCTGCGCATCGCGCTGCGCCACGCGCGCGAGCGGGTGCTGTACGGGCAGGAGATCTACCGCATCCCCGTCATCCGGCGGCACTTGGTGCACGCGCATCTCGACCTGCTGATCGCCGAGTGCACCACGCTGCCGGTGGCACGCGCGCTCTCGGTCGCCCCGTCCCGGCTCAGCCTGTGGTCCTCCGTGGTCAAGTACCTCGTACCGACGCTGGGCGAGGAGGTCGTACAGGAGTCCGCCCGGGTCCTGGGGGCGCGTGGCTATCTGCGCGAGGGCGTGGCCTCCGGTGTCTTCCAGAAGCTCCAGCGCGACCACGCCATCGCGAGCGTCTTCGAGGGCACCACCCATGTCAACCTCCATGGCATCGCCTCGCAGCTGCCCACCGTGGCCCAGGTGGCCGACCGTCCCGCGCCCGGCCAGGACGGGGTGCTGCGGCAGCTCTTCGACTGGTCCCATGAGGCCCCGGTGTGGCATCCCTCGGGCCGGGCGCTGCGGCTGACCAACGCCACCGAGGACGAGATCACCCGGGGGTGGGGCCCGGCGGTGGCCGAGGCGCGCCTGATCGCGGAGCGCGAGCTGCCGGTGTCCGAGGCCGATGTGCTGCTGAAGGTCCTTGACGCGCTGTCGGCCCGCCGGGCGGCCTTCTATACGCGGATCGCCGCCGAGTCGCCGGCCGCGGCGACGACCGAGGGACAGGACCGGGCCGCGGAGCACTGCGTCCACCACGCGGCCGCCTCATGTCTGTACACCTGGCTGTACTCCTTCGCGGGGGAGCGGGCCTCGGCCGGGGGTACGGGATGGCTGGTCCTCGTACTGCAACGGCTGCTCGCCCGGCTCGACCCCACGGCCGGTCTTGAGGAGAGTCTGCTGCCCTGGCTGGAGGAGCTGATGTTCGGCTGCCTCGACGGCCCGGAGTACTTCTCGCTCCGGGCCGTCAAGGCAGCCGCCGGAACGGCGGAAGGCTGAGCGGGGGCCGGCCGCCGTTCAGGCGGCGGTGTTCTGGGAGTGGCGGGCCAACTGCGTCACGACATGCCGCACCAGGGCATGGATGCGATAGGTGTACTGCCGCTCCCGGTGGGTCTGGACCAGCGAGGCGTCCGCGAGCTCGGCCAGCAGATGGGCCACCCGCACCATCTCGGGGCGGCGGCTCGGCTGGGCGGTCAGCACATCGTCGAGCGAGAAGCCGTCGGGCAGGGCGACCAGGTCGTGCAGCAGTTCACGGTGTGGCGCGGGGAGCAGATCGTAGCTCCATCGCACGCTGTCGGACAGTGTGCGATGCGCGCTCAGGCCCCCCGTATCGGCCTGGCCGAGCAGATGGAAGAGCGTGTCTTCCTGGAGGAGAGAGGTCAGCGGGAGCGATCGGAGCCGCTGTGCGGCGATCTCGATGGCCAGCGGCACCCCGTCCAGGAGTTGGCACAACGTGGTGACCAGCGGGAGGTGATGGGCGAGATCCAAGGTCGGCAGGGCGGCCTGCACCCGGCGCAGCAGGAGCTCCACCGCGCTCGGCACGGGCATGTCACGGCCCTTGGGGCCGTCCACGCGCAGCGGTTCGACCTCCCAGGTCTCGGCCGCGCTGGCGGCCAGGGCACGGCGTGAGGTCACCAGCAGATGGAGCCCGGGATGCTCGTCGAGCAACTGCCGCGCGGCGCGGGCCGTCTGCTGCGCGACATGTTCGGCGCCGTCGAGCACCAGCAGCCGTCGGCCGCCGCGCGCGCCCGCGAGAGAATGTCCGGTTACGCCGGTGAACTCCCGTGTGACGCGCGTCAACTCGGCACGTGCGTGTGCCGGGTCGAGATGTTCGGGCGGGCAGTCGCGCAACTCGACGACGGCGACTCCACCGCGGAACAGCGGGCGCAGCCGCGACGCCGCCGCGAGGGCCAGCCGTGTTTTGCCCACCCCGCCAGGACCGGTGAGGACGATCAGCCGACTGCGCTGGGCGGAGGCCAGAACGTGGCGCATATCGAGCTGTCTGCCCACTAACGGATCGCCGAGCGGCCGGGGGCCGTGCCACGGCGAGGGCTCCGACGAGCGGACGCGGTACGCCTCCGGGCGCTGCTCGGGCAGCGCCGCCATGTCGTCCGCACCCCAGGGCGCCGTTTCCGGTGGCGCCGCGGGCGCCGCACCCAAGGCGCTGAGCAGCAAAGCCACCGAGGTTCTGCGCGGATTGGTGTTGGAGCCCGTCTCCAGATTACGGATCGTCCGCACGCTCACTCCGGAGCGCTCGGAGAGCTCTTCTTGAGTCCAGCCGGAGATTCGGCGCTGGCTCAGCAGAAAGTCGCGCAACTGATGAATGTCGGTCCCGTCGAACGACATGAATTCATTTGGAATCACCATGGAGTGAGTCCCCCTTGCTTCCCCGCTTGTGCATGCTCCAGAACCCGAAAAGTCATGTGCACGCAATGACAATGTCCCCGTAGAACAGCAAGAAGACCGAGGTGTGACGGTGTGGCAAGAACCGGACCCTACTCGACAACTCGGCCGAGTGGGAGTGGTAGTCTTGACATGAAAGCGCCAAGTGTCCACTAGTTGACAACTCCGCCAATGCGGCCCGAAGTGGACATCCCGACATTACGCGCTCTTGAAACATTCTTTCTTTGTCACCCGACCGCTCCGCTCGGTGAGCGGCAAATCTCCCCGTGAATTGCCGGTGCACTGCCTGGCCCGGGTCAACGCGCATCGACCAGCATGCTGCGCGGGATCCACGCGGGGCCCGGAGCCCCAACGGGCGAGACGGCGAAGGAACAGGGGGGGGCGCAGTCAATGGCGCGGTCACGTCCCGAAGAGTCCGGGGAGTCCGGGAAGTCTGAGGAGTCCGAGGAGTCCGAGGAGACACAGGGCGCTCAAGGGAAGCGACCGTCGCTCTGGCGCAACCGCGACTACCTGTACTGGTGGTCAGGAAACGGTCTGTCCACCCTGGGCACCAGCGTCTCCACGCTCGCCTTCCCGCTGCTCATGCTCTACGCCACCGGGTCCGCGACCCAGGCCGGCACCATCACCGTGCTGCATATGCTCGGCAAACTCGGCACCCTCGCGGTGGGCGGAGCGCTCGCGGACCGCGTGTCACGCCGCGCCATCCTGTGCCTGGTCCCCCTGGTCGAGGCGGTGTCGATGGCCGCCGTCGCCCTGCTCGTGTACCGGGGGGACCCGCCGGTCCTGGGGCTCGACGCGCTGGCGCTGGTCAGCGGGTTGGCCGCCGGGCTGAAGGTCGGCGTCTCGACGCCGGTGCTGCGCCGGATCGTCCCCAAGGAGCAGATCGCCACCGCGACGGCGCAGGGCATGGGCCGCGACATGGTCGTACAGCTCGTCGGCGCCCCCCTCGGCGGGCTGCTGTACTCGATGGCCCGCTGGATCCCGTTCCTCTTCGACGCCGTCTCCTTCGTCTTCATCACCCTGAGCTCGCTGTTCATCCGCCGCCCCCTCGGCCCGGACCGGCACACCGACGGCGAGCGGACTGGCCTGGCCGAGGACATGAGGGACGGTCTGCGGCTGATCAGACGCAGCGACTATCTCGTGTTCACCCTCGCGTGGGGAGCCCTGCTCAACACCGTGGCGCAAGGGCTCACCCTGCTGTTCGTCGTGCTGGTGCGGCACCGCGGCGGCGGGCCGACCGAGGTCGGCGTCGCGACCTCGCTCGCGGTCGTCGGCGGTGTCATCGGGGCCGTCGCCGGACCGTGGCTGATGCGCAGACTGGGCGCGCGCCGGGTGCTGCTGTTCTCCGCCTGGGTGTTCGTGGCCTCCTTCGCCGTGGTGGCGCTGGTGCCCGAGCCGTGGCAGATCGGCCTGGTCCTGATGGCCGGCATGATCAGCATGGTGCCGATGAACGTCGTCATCGAGTCGTACGAGGTCCGGCTGGTCCCGGACGCGTATCTCGGCAGAGTGGCCGCGACCAGCCAGTTCTTCTTCCAGGCACTGCAGTGGATCGGCCCGCTGGCGGCCGGTGTCCTCGCCGACGCCCTGGGGGTGGAGGCGGCCGTGCTGATCCTGGCCGTGGCCATGGCCCTGCTGGCGCTCGCCCTGCACACCGCCCGGCGCCAACTGAGCGTCCTGGACATCCCGCTGGCCGAGGTGGTCGAACTTCCGGCCCCGCCCCCGGCGGCCGGCCGTCCGTCCGAAACCGAACCCGTTCCCCCGCACGCCGGGGGCTCGACCCTGAAGCGGTGAACACCCACCGTGGGAGCGAAGGGACAACACGTGGCCATTTCAGTGGAGATGGGCATCGTCGCGACGGGCACGTCCTTCGGTGAACAGCGCGGTGTGGCCGAGACGGCCGGTGCGTATGTGCCCGACCCCGAGGCCGTCGGCGCCCTGGGGTACCGGACCTACCACCGGGTGGCCGACGGTGTCACCGCCACCGACCTCGCCGCCGAGGCGGCCCGCGAGGCGCTGGCGAACGCGGAACTCGACATCGTCGACATCGACCTGATCGTCGTCGGCCACTCCGATGTCCCCGAGTATCCGGGCTGGGACTCCTCGGCGGCCGTGGCCCGGGCGCTGGGCGCGTACGGCACCCCCACCGTGCTGTGCACGCAGGTGTGCGCCGCCTGGTCGGTGGCGCTGGACCACGCGGCCGGTGCGATGGCGCTCTCGGCCGACACCGAGACCGTACTGGTGGTCCTGGTCAACGCGGCCAGTGAGGCGCACACCAACAGGATGGACTTCAACGGGGCCATCGCCAGCGACGGCGCCGTCGCCGCCGTGCTGCGGCGCGGACACCCACGCCTGCGCCGGCTCTCCTCCGCCCATTTCACCAACCCCGAGTACGCGGACTTCTTCCGCATCGAGTTCGGCGGTTCCGCCGCTCCCGTACCGCCCGTGGGCCGCGCCAATCTGCACGCGGACCCGATGGTCGGCATCTTCCGCCACTTCGACCGCGACCCCGGGCGTTTCCAGGCGTTCATGAAGGAGATCAGCGGGCGGATCGCGGACGTGGTCGACCAGGCCCTCTCGCGCGCCGGCAAGGACCGGACCCAACTGGCCCGGCTCATCTACCTCAACGACAACCAGCAGGCGATCCGCGAGGCCGCCGACGCCGTCGGCCTGCCCATCGAGCGCACCAACGCCGAACTCGCCCGCGAACTGGGCCATATGGGCGCCGCCGACCAGCTGATCTGTCTGCGGCGCCATATCGAGGACGGCGAGGTGGCGCCGGGGGATCTCGTGGCACTGGTGGGCGTCGCAGCGCCGGGCATGCACTGGTTCTGCACGCTCATCGAGGTGTGAGGACGCCAGGAATCAGCGGAAGGAAACAACATGTCCCCCCAGCCCCACACCGCACCGCCGGCCACTCCCGTCGTCTCCGAGGACGACATCGCGGCCTTCGTCGTCGAGCGGTTTCTGCCCGGCGTCGACGCGGCCGAACTCGACGCGGAGTACGACCTGCTGGCCACCGCCGTGATCGACAGCCTCGGTGTGCTGCGGATCGCCGAATGGCTGGCGGACCGCCATCGCATCGTCGTCCCCGACACTGAGCTGACCAGCAGAAACTTCCGTTCGGTGAGCACCATCCGGACCACGGCCGAACGCGCGGCGGCCGGAGCGGGGCCGGCCGGAGAGGGACACGTATGACCGACACGTTCGTCACGAGGTTCGCCCGGCACGCGGCCACCCGGCCCGCCGCGCCCGCGCTCATCTGGGAGGACCGCGCGATCGGCTACGCCGAGCTGTACGCCATGGCCTGCCGGGCCCGCGCCCAGGTGGAGACCGCGGCCCCGGACGCCTCCCGCCCGGTGGGCCTGCGGATGCGTAAATCCCCCGGGGCGGTGGCCCTGGTGCTGGGCGCCCTGATGGCCGGGCGCCGCATTCTGCTGCCGTCCCATGAACTGCCCGACGCACCGGCCAAGGAGCTGTACGAGCAGGCGGGATGCGGTGTCGTCCTCGGCCTGGCCGCCGGCGTGCTGATCGACCGGGTGGTGGACCCGTACACGGTGTCCGGGAGCGCCGGAGGGCCGCCGCCGACACCGGTCGCTGACGACGCCATCGGCTTTATGCTCACCACCTCCGGCTCGACCGGCCTCCCGAAGATCGTCCCGCTGTCGTTCGGGGCGGTCACCCGGTTCACCGCATGGGGTGCCGAGACCTTCGGGATCACGCCGGGCACGGCCGTACTCAACTACGCGCCGCTCAACTTCGATCTGTGTCTGCTGGATGTCTGGACCACCCTCGCGTACGGCGGCACCGTCGTCCTGGTCGACCCCGACCGGGGCGCTTCAGCCGGCTATCTGCGCGATCTGGTCGTCGACCACCGCGTCTCGCTCATCCAGGGCGTGCCGCTGCTGTTCCAACTGCTCGTGGACGCGGCGGCCGGCGAAGAGTCACCGGCCGGGCCCGAACACCTCGTCTTCGCCGGTGACAGCATGCCCGCACGGGTGCTGGCCGGGCTCTTCACGGTCTTCCCCAAGGCCCGCTGGTACAACAACTACGGCTGCACCGAGACGAACAACAGCTTTCTCCACGAGGTGGACCGCACCCACCCGGTCCGCACCCCGCTGCCGATCGGCCGCCCGCTGCCGGGTGTCAGCTGGCTGATCGTCGGCGGGAACGGGCGCGCGCTGACCGGCCCCGGACAGGGCGAGCTGCTGGTCAACACGCCCTTCCAGACGACCGGTTACGCGAATGTGCCGAGCGAGGAGAAGTTCGGCCCGCATCCGGACGGCGTCCCCGGCGTCTTCTACTACCACAGCGGCGATATCGCCACCCGGCATGAGGACGGCTCCCTCAGCATCCTCGGGCGCACCGATTTCATGGTGAAGGTCCGGGGCTTCCAGGTGAGCACCCAGCAGGTCGAGGGCATCCTGCTGGACCACCCGGCGGTCGTCGAGGCCGCCGTCGTCGCGATCCCCGACCCGGTGGCCGGACACCGGCTGCACGCCCGGCTGCGCCTCGCCGAGCCGGGCTCGGTGGGGGTGCTGGCCCTGCGGCAGTACTGCGCGGAGCGCACGGTGCGGGCGGCCATTCCCGGCGTGATCGAGACGGTGGCGGACCCGCTGCCCAGGACCTCCACCGGCAAGATCGACCGGAACCGGATCAGGGAGTCCCTGGCCGGGGCGAGCGTCACCCACGCGCCGCGCGGAAGCTCTTGAACACCGCGCTCACGCCCAGGGCGAGCACGATGAGCGCCGTGCCGGCATAGGCTTGGTCCGTTGACGACCACAGGGTCTCGGCGTCATCGAGGAAGTCCGGGTTGAAGACGGACTTTTCGTTGAACACCCAGGCCAGCGGAAGCACGAACATCGCCTGGGCCACGGCGTTCCCAGCGGCCAGGGGGACGGTCCAGCCGCGCGCGGCCACCCGGGCCAGCTGGACCACCACAAGCCCCGCGAGCCCGGCGAGCATCGGCCAGGCCCAGCCCGACCACAGGTGCGGATCCAGCACCTCGATCCGCTTGCCGTCGCCGCCCGCGCCGTCCACCCGGTAGGGCTCGGCGGTGTGCTGCCAGATGATCAGCCCGAACAGCAGCCCGTACCACACCGCCGCCGCGCAGGCCGCCACGCCGCCCTTGTCCGGCTGCCGGACCTCGGGCAGGTCGTCGGGTGTCCAAGTGGCGGCATCGACCACGCCCTTGCGGTGCCGGACCCGCTCCATCACGCCGAACACCACGGTGAGCACGGCGATCATCTGGCAGCCGAGCGTGAACAACGTGTCGATGCCGGTGCCTATGGCCGAGCCGAGGTTGTCGTCGTCCAGCACGTCCAGTACGACGAGTCCGAAGGTGACCGCCGGCAGTAACGTGCACAGCAGGGTGACGAGCAGTCGGATATACGTCGGATAGAGGTCGGGGCCGATCAACGCGAGCGGCCGCTCCGTATAACGAGCGGCGTACCGGACCGGATCGCCCAGCTCGCTCAGCACCTCGCGCTCCGCCACCCGCGGATCGGGCGAGCCGCGCCCCTCGACGGTGTCGGCGATGGTGGTGCGCAGCTCCTCGGCGATATCGTCCCGCTGCTCGGCCGGGAGCCGCCGGACCACCTCGTGCACATATCGCTCAGTGAGCACGCTCGTACTCATCCGTTCTCCTTGGTAAGTCGTGAAATCGAGGAGACAAGGTCCTGCCACTCGCGCACCAGACCGGTGCGGACCCGGGAGCCGTCGGGGCTGACCTGGTAGAACTTCCGTGGCCTGGACTCGTCGGTGTTCCACTCGCTGGTCAGCAGGCCCTGCTTCTCCAGCCGGCGCAGCAGGGGGTACAAGGTGTTGCCGTCGACGGTAACCCCCGCGTCGTTCAGCGTCTCCAGGAGCGCATAGCCGTAACTCGGCTTCCGGAGCAGCGCCAGACAGGCCAGTACGACCGTCCCGCGGCGAAGCTCCTGAGCCTGGGCAAGGGTCAGTTCTTCTACGGACACGCGTCACACGATACTGTGCGGCACACACTAATGTCACCCGTCGGGGTCGGGGTGATGTGCGTCGGGGTGATATGCCACGGTCGGGAGCGTGATCGTCACCGAGGCCGCCCCGCCGCCGGTGGTGTGTTCCACGGTGCCGCCCATGGCCTCGGTGAGGTCGCGGGACAGCCGCAGCGACGGGCTCTCGCGCTCGCCGTTTGCCGCCGCGCCGGTGGTGTCGCCCGCGATCCGGACCGTCAGCCGGTCCGGCAGCGCCTCGGCCGTGAGGGTCGGCGGGGCGTCGGGCGGGCTGTGGCGCAGGGCGTCGGCCACCAGCGTGGCCAGCACCCGGGCGAGGAGGGCGGCGTCGGCGATGACATCGGGCAGCCGCTCCGGAAGTCGCAGCGAGATGGAGTGGCCGCCGGGGCCGAGGTCGTCGAGGGCCGCGGTCAGCGCCTCGTCCAGGTCGACCGGGCGCAGATAGAGCGCTCCGGCGCGCGGTCGTACCTGCTCGTCGAGGTCCGTCCCCGCGCCGCGCCGGGCGAGTCCGCCCCGGGTGTGGGCGACGCCGATCTGCGCGGCACACGCGGTGAGGATGCGGCGGTCGTCGCCGCTGAGGCCCCGGCCGCGGGCGGCCAGGGTGAGACGGTCGTCGATGGGCGCCTCCACATCCGCGTCGTACGGTCGCTCGGGTGGCCGGACACCGGTGCTGGCGACGACGTACCAGCGGGGTTCCGGGCCGTGGCCCGTATCGCGTTCCAGCAGGCTGACCGCGGTGAGGGAGAAGTTCTCCCGCACCTGCTCCAGCAGGGTCGGCAGGGGCTCCCCGCGCATCATGGCTGCCGCCATCCGGCTCAGCGCCCGGGCCTCGGACGTCGCGCGGACGGCCTGGTGCGTATGGCGGGCGGCCGTCCCCGCCACGGTGCCCACCAGCCACGCGGCGGCGAGGAACACGACCAGCCCGACGACGTCGACGCCCCGTTCGACCTTGAAGGAGTGCGGCGGCGGGGTGAAGTAGTAGTCGGCGAGCAGACCCGCCGCGACCGCGGTGAGCAGCGCGGGGAGACGTCCGCCGACGAGCCCGGCCAGCACGACGGCGAGCATGTAGAGCACCAGGGCGCCGGACAGGCCGACGCCGGTGCGCAGCTCGGTGAGCACGAGCGTCAGCAGGGGCAGCAGCAGCGCGGCTCCCACCAGCGCGGACCAGTACCGCACCGGTCCGGTGCCGCCGTGGCCGGGCCGGGGCAGCCGGGGCGCGGCGGCGCCCGCCGCCGCCTCATGGGTGACGATATGGACGTCGATGGGGCCCGAGTCATGGATGGTCCGCTGTCCCACACCCGCGTGCAGCAGCAAGGAGAACCTGCCGCGCCGACTGGCGCCGAGCACGACCTGGGTGATGTTCTCGGCCTCCGCGAACTGCAGCAGCGCCTCGGGGATGTCCTCGCCGGTCATCTGGTGGTAGCTGCCGCCCATCGACTCCACCAGCGAGCGCTGCCCGGACAGCGCGGCCGGGTCGCCCCGCGCGAGCCCGTCGCCGGGCACGACATGGAGGGCCAGCAGCTCACTGCCAGGCGTACGGGCGGTGATCCGGGCGGCGCGGCGGATCAGCGTCTCGCCCTCCGGGCCGCCGGTCAGGCCCACCAGAATGCGCTCCCGGGTCTCCCACGGGGCAGTGATGCCGTGTTCGGCGCGATAGCGCTGCAGACCCTCCTCCACCCGGTCGGCAAGCCACAGCAGGGCCAGCTCGCGCAGCGCGGTGAGGTTGCCGACGCGGAAGTAGTGGGTCAGGGCCGCCTCGATACGGTCCGGGGGATAGACGTCGCCATGCACAAGGCGTCGGCGCAGCGTCTCGGGCAGCAGATCCACCAGCTCGATCTGGTCGGCGCGGCGCGCCACCTCGTCGGGCAGCGTCTCGTGCTGGGTGACACCGGTGATCTGGCGTACGACGTCGTTCAGGGACTCCAGGTGCTGGACGTTGAGCGTGGTGACCACGTCGATGCCCGCCTCCAGCAGCTCCTCGACGTCCTGCCACCGCTTGGCGTTGCGCGACCCCGGCACATTGGTGTGCGCCAACTCGTCGACCAGCGCGATCTGCGGGCGGCGGGCCAGCACCGCGTCGAGGTCCAGCTCCGTGAAGGACACTCCGCGGTGGACCAGGGTGTGGCGGGGGATGCTCTCAAGGCCCTCCGCCAGCGCCGCGGTCGGGCGCCGCCCGTGCGGTTCGACCAGGCCGATGACCACCTCGGTGCCCAGGGAGCGCAGGCGCTGGCCCTCTTGGAGCATGGCGTACGTCTTGCCGACCCCGGGGGCCGCCCCGAGGTAGATCCGCAACCGTCCACGGGCCATCGGCGGACTCCTGTCCAATGTGGAGGCGCGGCGCGACACGCTCACGCGCTCCGCACTTCCATGGTGCGCTCGCGAAAACCGCCCGGCCGCCGCTCGCCGGCCCGGGCGCCACCAGCCAAGCCGCCGGCGCCGTCGTCGCGCACGCGCTGCGCCGCGACACCGACGCGGTCATCTGCCGACTGCGCTTCCGGCCGCCGGCGGCGGGCTGAGGGGCGCGCGCGTCACGGCACACTCACTCGATCGGTCCGATTTGCGGCAAGACACGCCGACGTCCCAGGACCAGGGGGCACCGGCGCGCTAACAAGGGGCGTCGGCGGTGGCATCCGGCGCTTGGGCGAGGGCGCCGGTCACCGCCGACAACCGCCCACCCCGCCGGGGGAGCGGTCCCCTCACGACCTTTCGGGGTGCTGCCCAAATGCCGGATCTGCTGTTCATCGCGGTCACCGTCGTGGTGTTCGCCGTCATCGGCCTGGTGGCGAAGGGGGCCGGGCGGCTTTGAGCGTCGACAACGTCGTCGGGCTCGTCGTGGCCGTGGCCCTCCTCGGCTATCTCGTGCTGGCCCTGATCTTCCCGGAGAAGTTCTCGTGACCGGCGCCCTCGCGGGCTGGCTGCAGATCCTCGCGCTGGTGGCCGCGCTGGCCCTGTCGTACCGGCCGCTGGGCGACCACCTCGCCCACACCCTGACCACCTCCCGGCATCTCGCCGCCGAGCGGCTGGTCTACCGGCTCGGCGGCGTGGACGGCGACGCCGACCAGGGGTGGCCCGCCTATCTGCGCGGGGTGCTCGCGTTCTCCGCGGTGTCCGTCCTCTTCCTGTACGGATTCCTGCGGCTGCAGAACCATCTGCTGCTCTCGCTCGGCAGCCGGCCGATGCCCGCGGACCAGGCGTTCAACACCGCGGTGTCCTTCGCCACCAACACCAACTGGCAGTCGTACTCGGGCGAGTCGACGCTGGGCCATCTGGTGCAGATGGCCGGGCTCGCGGTGCAGAACTTCGTCTCCGCGGCCGTGGGCATCGCCGTCGTCGCGGCCCTGATCCGCGGTTTCACCCGGGAGCGCACCGAGCAGGTCGGCAACTTCTGGGTGGACCTCACCCGGATCGTGCTGCGGGTGCTGCTGCCCATCGCCTTCGTCTTCGCGATCGTGCTGGTCGCGGGCGGGGTGATCCAGAACCTCCATGGCGTCGAGTCGATCCGGACCGTTGCCGGGGGCCATCAGAACCTCATCGGAGGCCCGGTCGCCTCACAGGAGGCGATCAAGGAGCTGGGCACCAATGGCGGAGGCTTCTACAACGCCAACTCCGCCCACCCCTTCGAGAACCCCAACCCCTTCACCAACTGGCTGGAGATCTACCTCCTGCTGGTGATCTCGTTCTCCCTGCCGCGCACCTTCGGGCGGATGGTCGGGGACCACCGCCAGGGCTATGCGATCGTCACGGTCATGGCCGTGATCTGGGCCGCCTCGATCGCCGTCGTGACCGTGGACGAGCTCCACAGCGTCAGCAGCCAGGCGGGCCATGCGGCGGGCGGAATGATGGAGGGCAAGGAGCAGCGCTTCGGCATCTGGGCCTCGGCCCTGTTCGCCGCGTCCACCACGCTCACCTCAACCGGCGCCGTCAACTCGGCATATGACTCCTACACGCCGTTCGGCGGCGGGATGACGATCTTCAACATGATGCTGGGCGAGATCGCGCCCGGCGGCACCGGCTCCGGCCTCTACGGAATCCTCATCCTGGCGATCATCGCGGTCTTCGTGGCCGGGCTGATGGTCGGCCGCACCCCCGAGTACCTGGGCAAGAAGCTCGGCAGCCGGGAGATCAAGTTCGCGTCCCTGTACATCCTGACCACACCGGCGATCGTGCTGGTGGGCGCGGGCCTGGCCATGGCGTTGCCCGGCCAGCGGGCCGCCATGCTGAACCACGGGCCGCACGGCTTCTCCGAGGTGCTGTACGCCTTCACCTCGGCCGCCAACAACAACGGCTCCGCCTTCGCCGGGCTTGGCGCGAACACCGCCTGGTACAACACCGCACTCGGCCTGGTCATGCTGTTCGGCCGCTATCTGCCCATGGTGTTCGTGCTGGCGCTGGCCGGGTCGCTGGCGCGGCAGCAGCCGGTGCCGGTCACGGCAGGCACCCTGCCCACCCATCGGCCGCAGTTCGTCGGGCTGCTGACCGGCGTGGTCCTGATCGTCGTCGGTCTCACCTACTTCCCCGCACTCTCCCTGGGCCCGCTCGCGGAAGGTCTTCAGTGATGTCACCGGTGATGTCCCCGTCCACCGCCGAAGTTACGGCGCACCGGGTCTCGGGCGGTCTGCTTGACCCCCGACAGCTCTTCACCTCCCTGCCCGACGCGGTCGGAAAGCTCGACCCCCGGACCATGGTCAGGAACCCGGTGATGTTCGTCGTGGAGGTCGGGGCGGTCCTCACCACCCTCTCGGCCATCAAGAACCCGAGCGTCTTCGCCTGGGTGATCACCGTATGGCTCTGGCTGACCGCGGTCTTCGCCAACCTGTCCGAGGCCGTGGCCGAGGGCCGCGGCAAGGCCCAGGCGGAGACCCTGCGGCGGACCAAGACCGCCACGGTCGCCCGCCGGCTCACCGGCTGGCGGCCGGGTGCGAAAACCGCCAACGGGGCCACCGGCGACGCGGTGGGCGAGGAGTCGGTGCCCGCGGCCGACCTCCGGCTGGGCGACCATGTGGTCGTCGAGGCGGGGCAGACCATCCCGGGCGACGGCGATGTCGTCGAGGGCGTGGCCTCGGTCGACGAGTCCGCGATCACGGGCGAGTCGGCCCCGGTCATCCGCGAGTCCGGAGGCGACCGGTCCGCGGTGACCGGCGGCACCAAGGTGCTGTCCGACCGGATCGTCGTCAAGATCACCTCCAAGCCGGGGGAGACCTTCATCGACCGCATGATCGCCCTGGTGGAGGGCGCCGCGCGGCAGAAGACACCGAACGAGATCGCGCTGAACATCCTGCTCGCCTCGCTCACGATCATCTTTCTGCTCGCGGTCGTCACCCTCCAGCCGTTCGCCGTCTACGCGCACGCCGAGCAGACCATCGTCGTCCTGGTCGCCCTCGTGGTCGCGCTCATCCCGACCACCATCGGCGCCCTGCTGTCCGCGATCGGCATCGCCGGGATGGACCGGCTCGTCCAGCGCAATGTGCTCGCGATGTCCGGCCGGGCCGTCGAGGCCGCGGGCGACGTCAACACCCTGCTGCTGGACAAGACCGGCACCATCACCTTCGGCAACCGCCAGGCCGCCGAGTTCCTGCCGGTCGACGGGACGGACGTCGACGACCTCGCGGACGCGGCCCAGCTCTCCTCGCTCGCCGACGAGACGCCCGAGGGCCGTTCGGTGGTCGTCCTCGCCAAGGAGCGGTACGGACTGCGCGCCCGCGACGAGGGCGAGCTGGCCCGCGCCGAATACCTGCCCTTCACCGCCCAGACCCGGATGAGCGGCGTGAACGTCGAAGGCCGACAGGTCCGCAAGGGCGCCGCCGCGGCGGTCACCGCCTGGGTGAACGAACACGGCGGACGGCCCGGCGACGAGGTCCAGGGCGTCGTGGACCGGATCTCCGCATCGGGCGGCACCCCGCTCGTGGTCGCCGAGCGTACGGAGGGGACCGCCCGGGTCCTGGGCGTCATCCACCTCAAGGACGTCGTCAAACACGGTATGCGGGAGCGGTTCGAGGAGCTGCGCCGGATGGGCATCCGCACCGTCATGATCACGGGTGACAACCCGCTGACCGCCCGGGCGATCGCCGACGAGGCGGGGGTCGACGACTTCCTCGCCGAGGCCACGCCCGAGGACAAGATGGCGCTCATCAGGACAGAACAGGCGGGCGGCAAGCTGGTCGCGATGACCGGCGACGGGACCAACGACGCCCCGGCGCTCGCCCAGGCGGACGTGGGCGTGGCCATGAACACCGGCACCTCGGCCGCCAAGGAGGCCGGGAACATGGTGGACCTGGACTCCAACCCGACCAAGCTGATCGAGATCGTCGAGATCGGCAAACAGCTGCTGATCACCCGTGGTGCGCTGACCACCTTCTCGATCGCCAACGACGTGGCCAAGTACTTCGCGATCATCCCCGCGATGTTCGCCGCGGTCTACCCCGGCCTGGACAAACTCAACGTCATGCGGTTGCACAGCCCCACCTCGGCCATCGCCTCGGCGATCGTCTTCAACGCACTGATCATCGTC
Organism: Streptomyces sp. NPDC000941; assembly: GCF_053599555.1. Taxonomy (NCBI): domain Bacteria; kingdom Bacillati; phylum Actinomycetota; class Actinomycetes; order Kitasatosporales; family Streptomycetaceae; genus Streptomyces; species Streptomyces sp. NPDC000941. The sequence continues at coordinate 7,809 of NZ_JBSFMM010000061.1, read as the reverse complement.
GCGCTGATCCCGCTCGCGCTGCGCGGAGTGCGCTACCGGCCGTCCTCGGCGGCGTCCCTGCTGAGCCGCAACATCCGGGTCTACGGCCTGGGCGGGCTCGTCCTGCCCTTCCTCGGCATCAAGCTGATCGACCTGATCGTCCAGTTCATCCCGGGACTGCGCTGACCCCGACACAGGCTGACCACCGACACAGGAAGAAGGCGACCCCATGCCTGGCCCCCTTCCCCGCACGGTCCGCCGCCACCTGTCCGCCCTGCGGCTGCTGCTCGTGTTCACCGCGGTGACCGGCATCCTCTACCCCCTCGCCGTCACCGGCGTGGCGCAGCTGGCGTTCCGGGACCAGGCGGACGGCTCGCGGATCGAACGCCGCGGCAGGACCGTCGGCTCCAGCCTGATCGGCCAGAACACCGGCCCCGGCCCCCAGTGGTTCCGGCCCCGCCCCTCCGCCGGCGGATACGACCCGCTGGCCTCCGGCGCGTCCAACCTGGGGCCGAACAACCCGGACCTGGTCAAGACGGTCGAGCAGCGGCGCGCAGCCGTCGCCGCGTACGACAGGGTCGACCCCGAGGACGTACCGGTCGACGCCGTCACCGCGTCCGGCTCCGGCCTCGACCCGCATATCTCGCCGACGTACGCCTATCAGCAGGTCAACCGCGTCGCCAAGGCCCGCGGTCTGGGGCCCGCGACGGTACGCCGACTCGTCGCCGCACACGTCCAGGGCCGGGTCCTCGGCTTTCTCGGCGAGAAGCGGGTGAACGTCGTCGAGCTCAACGCCGCGCTGGCCGGTGACAGGTGACGTCGAGCGGCCACCCCGGAGGCCCGGTGACGGCTCAGCCGACGTGTACGTGGGGGCGGCGGGTCCGGTCGGGCTCGGCCTCGCGCAGCACCTCGCGGGTGACCGGGGCGACCTCGCCCTGGCCGAACAGGAAGAACCGCAGGAACTGGGCGAAAGGGCTGCCTTCGGTCCACTCGAAGTAGATATGCGGCCGGCACCCGGTCAGGTCCCGTACATGCAGCAGCAGCGCGGCCAGCGAGTTGGGGATGCTGGAGCCGTCGAGGGTGAGCACCCGGTAGCGCCCGTGCAGCACCTCGCCCCGGACGCGCAGCGCGGACTCGAAGTCGGAGGGGTCGCGGACGGTGACCTCGACGAAGACGAAGTCCTCGTCGACGGGGACGTCGTTGTCCGCCCGGATCTGCTGGATCTTGTCGCGGTACTCGGCCGCGTCGCGGCTGTCGGGCTCATTGGCGATGAACCGCATCCGGCGGGTGGCGGTGTCACGGACGAACCGCTCGGCCATGGGGTCCAGGTCCACCTCGGTGACGCGCAGCTCGAAGGCGCGGGCCAGCCGGGACAGCAGGGAGACGGCCATGATGCCCGCGATGAAACAGGCGCCGATCTTCACACCGTCGGGCCGCTCCACGACATTGACCGCGGTCGTGTACCCGAAGACGGCGGAGATGACGCCGAAGCCGATGGTCCAGCCGCGCTGCCCGGCGCGCCGGGCAGCGATGGTGACGGCGATCGCGGCGGAGGTCATCAGGACCAGCACCCCGGTGGCGTAGGCGCCGCCCTGGGCGTCGACGTCGGCGTCGAAGATCCAGGTGACCAGGAAGGCGACCAGGATGAAGACGATGACCATGGGGCGTACGGCGCGGGCCCAGTGGGGTGCCATGCCGTAGCGGGGCAGGTAGCGGGGCATGAGGTTGAGCAGCCCGGCCATGGCCGAGGCGCCGGCGAACCACAGGATGCCGATGGTCGCGGCGTCGTAGACGCTGCCGAACCCGGAGCCCAGGTACTCATGCGCCAGGAAGGCGAGCGCGCGGCCGTTGGCCTGGCCGCCGTCCTTGAACTCGTCCTGGGGGATGAGGAGGGTGGTGATGAAGCTGCTGGCGATCAGGAAGACGCTCATGATCACCGCGGCGGTGGTGAGCAGCTTCCTGGTGTCCCGGATCCGCCCCACCGGCCGCTCCTCGGTGTCACCGGGGCCGCCGTCGACATGGGGCATGACGGCCACGCCGGTCTCGAAACCGGACAGACCGAGCGCCAGCTTGGGGAACACCACCAGCGCCAGGCCGACCATGACGAGCGGATTGCCGTGTTCGGCGGTGAGCGCCTGGGACCAGTCGGTGATCACATGCGAGGCGGTGGCCACATGCCACAGGCCGACCAGCATCACCACCGCGTTGAGCACCAGATAGATGCCTACCAGGACCACCGCTACCCCGATGGCCTCCGTGAAGCCCTTGAGGAAGACCGCGCCCAGCAGGGCGACCAGGCCCAGCGTGATGACGACCTCATGGCCGTGCAGGGTGCTGGTGAAATGCGGGTTCTCGACCAGGTGGGTGGAGGCGTCGGCCGCGGAGAGGGTGATGGTGATCAGAAAGTCGGTGGCGGCGAACCCCAGCAGCGTCAGGACGAACAGCTTGCCCTTCCAGAAGGTCAGCAGCCGCTCCAGCATGGCGATGGACCCCTCGCCGTGCGGGCTCTCCTGCGCGACCCGCCGGTAGACCGGCAGCGCGCCGGCCAGGGTGACGGCCACCAGCACCAGGGTGGCGATGGGGGACAGCAGCCCGGCGGCCAGGGCGGCGATACCGGGCTGATAGCCGAGGGTGGAGAAGTAGTCCACACCGGTCAGGCACATCACCCGCCACCATCGCTGAGCGGGGTGGCCCCCGGAGCCCTCGGAGCCCTCGGAGCCCTCGGTCTGCGCGCCCGGCTTTTTGCCCATATCGGACAGGCCCTTGAGCATCCAGGCGCGCAAACGACTCTCACCCGGCCCCTCCGGAGGGGCTTCCACTGGGGTGGAAGTGGTCATCGTGGACTCCTGTCGCTTCCCAAAACCGAACACACCGCCGAGAGGGCGGCCAGATCAGGGTAGACGTGCCCCTCTCCGGCACCCCACGGCGGTGTGGTCGGGCCCGGCGTGTCGCGCCCGCTTCACGGCGGGCGCTGCGCGCACGGTGTGCGCGGCGTCACTTGAGGCTGCCGAGCGTGATGCCCGACCGCCAGAAGCGCTGCAAGGAGATCATCAGGATCACCATGGGCAGCAGCGAGACGATCGAGCCGACGACGACCATGCCGGTCAGATCGGTGGAGGTGTCCATCTTGACCTTGAGCCAGGAGTAGAGGCCCAGCATCACGGTCCACTTCTCCTGGCTGCGCAGGAAGATCAGCGGTCCGAAGAAGTTGTTCCAGCTGGCGACGAAGCCGAGCAGAAAGATGGTGGCGGCCCCGGTCGACATCAGACGGACACCGATCTGGAAGAAGATGCGGTACTCGCCCGCACCGTCGATCCGCGCGGCCTCCAGCAGTTCGGGCGGGATGGCCCCCTCCGCGTACACCTTCGCCAGATAGACGGAGAAGGCGTTGAAGAAGCCGGGCAGGATGATCGCGTAGGGCGTGTCGATCAGCTGGAGGTCGCTGTAGAGGAGGAACGAGGGGATGGTGAGCAGCGCGCTGGGCACCAGGAACGAGCCGATGATGCAGCCCATCAGCACGCCCCGGCCGCGGAACTCGTACATCGCGAGCCCATAGCCGCAGGCGACGCAGATCAGTGTCATCCCGGCGGTGCCGACGACCCCGTAGTAGACGGTGTTCCACATCCACCGGATGAAGATGCCGTCCTGGTAGGTGAACAGCTGGTGGAGGTTGTCGCCGAGGTGGATCCGGGAGAACCACAGGCCGTCGGAGGTGTACAGATCGTTCTGGCTCTTGGTGGCGGCCACCAGCAGCCACCACACCGGGGCCAGCGAGTAGATGACGAAGAACGCCAGACCGGTGATGACCAGGACCTTGGTGCGCGTACCGTGCCGGACCGCACCGGGCGCGGTGCGGCGGCGTACGGCGCGCCGCTTGGCGGACGCGGATGCGGGCGCGGGCTGGAGTGTCGCTGTCATACGGGGGCCTTGTTGGTGAGTTTGTAGAAGACGGCGGACGCGGCGCCGACCACCAGGGCGAGGATGATGGACAGCGCGGCGGCGTAGTTGAACTCGCCCTGCTGGAACGCCCAGTCGTAGATCGCCATGATCGGGGTGAAGTCGCGGGTCACGGTCTCCGGGGTCATGGTCCGGAACAGCATCGGATCGCTGAAGATCTGCAGGGTGCCGATGATGCTGAGCACGGTGATCAGCACCAGGGACCGGCGCACCAGCGGCACCTTGATCGACCAGGCGATGCGCCACTCGGAGGCGCCGTCCACGCGGGCGCTGTCGAAGATCTCGCGCGGTACGGCCTGCAGCGCCGAGTAGACGATGAGCATGTTGAAGCCGACGCCGCTCCAGGCCAGCAGATTGCCGAGCGAGATCCAGATCATCTCGCCGCTGTAGAAGTTCGCGTCGATCCCGAAGAGGGCGAGAAACGGCGTCAGCGGCCCCACGACCGGGCTGTAGATATAGATCCAGATCAGAATGGCGACAATGCCCGGAATCATGTACGGGATGAGCAGCGGCACCCGGAAGCGGGCGGCCAGGCGGTGGCTCAGCGCATCGAGCAGCAGCGCCATCATCAGGCTGAGCAGCATGATGGTGGGGATGGCGACCGCGGCGAAGAGCGCCACCCGCAGCATCGCGGCCCAGAAGTGGGCGTCCTCCAGGCCTCGCGCGAAGTTGTCGAACCCGGTGAATTCGACGGTCTTCTCACCGAATCCGAGCCCGGAGCTCTTCTTGGAGTAAAGGCTCTCGCGCAGCGCGAGGAGGACGGGGGCCAGAGTGAAGAGGGCGAAGCCGATGAAGAAGGGGGCGGTGAAGGACGCCCCCTTCAGCGCCATCATCCGGCGCCACGGCAGCCGTGGCGCCGCCGCGCCGGGCGTACCCGGCCCGCTTGGCGCGGGCCGAGAGCCCGTGGCCTTGGCCTCGGCCCTCGACGTCTCAGCCCTCGACGTGTCGGGCTTGGACGTGTCGGCCATCGACGTGTCAGCCATCGACGTTGATGTTCTTCCGCTTGAGGTCGGCGACCGTCCACTTCTGCATATGCTCCAGCGCCGCCTTCATGGTGGTCTTCTTCGCGGTGACCTTCGCCCACTGGTCCTGGAGCTCGGCGAACATGCCGGTGTAGTTGGGTCCCGCCACCCAGTTGTCCCGGCCCGCCTTGACGGACTTGAGGATCACGCCGCGCGCCTCGGACTTCCTGGTGCCGAAGAGCTTCTCCGGCACCGCCGAGTCGACCCACGGGGAGGGGTCGGGGATCGCGCCCGGCCAGGTGTACTGCTTGGTGTCCTTCTGGTACGAGGCGTTGGTCGAGTCCTTCGAGGTGTTCAGCCACACCGCGGCCTCGACCGCCTCCTTCGCATGGTCGCAGCCCTTGGGCACGATCAGACCGCTGGTCGGCGAGTGCATCGGGGTGACGAACTCGGTGGCGTCCTTGAACTGCGGCCGGTCCACCGGTTCCCAGTCGCCCAGCGACTTCTTGTACTCGCGCTCGTAGTTCTGCAACTGCCAGGTGGAGGTGGGCAGGGACACCATCTTCCCGGAGTCGAAGTAGTTGATGAGCGCGGGCCGGTCCGTATACGTCTGATGGGCCACCAGGTCGTTGTCGACCAGTTGCTGGATGACATCGGCGGCCTTGAGCGACTCGGGAGACAGGAAGTCAATCTTCCACTTGTCTCCGTCGATCTTGTACCAGGAGCCCCCGGCCTGCTGCACCAGCTCGATGAGGGTGCTCGGGTCTTCCCCCGCCAGATTCATGACGTAGATGCCGTGCTTCTTGAACTCCTTGCCCGCGGCGATCACATCGTCCCAGGTCTTGGGCGTCTTGACGCCGTACTTGTCGTACACCTTGCGGTTGATCATCATGAACGGGGGCGTGGCGCCGCCCGGGACCGCGTAGTACTTGTCCACTGCCCGCGCGGAGGGCAGCGCCGACTCGGCGAACAGGCCCTTCTTCAGATACGGCGTGAGCTCGTCCGTCACGTCCTGGGCCAGCCCCTCGGAGGCCAGGGACGGCGCCTCGCCGAAGTTCTGGACCAGGCACGGGACGTGCTTCTGGGCGGCGACCGCGTTGCGCAGATTCTGCTGGGTGCCGGGGTTGTCGGCCTGCTTCACAAACTTGAGCTTGATGTTCTTGTGCGTCGCGTTGAACTTGGCGACCACCGGGTCGACGTTCTTGGCCTCGAGCCAGTTCCAGTACTCGATGGTGACCGGGCCCTCGGCCTTCCCGGTCGAGCCGTCATCACTGCCGCCGCAGCCGGTCAGGACGACGGAGAGCACCACCGCCGCACAGGTGGCCACTCTGACCCGCTTGCTGTTCATGGGTTCCTCCCGGGGAGCCGGTGTTTCAGACCATAGAAATCGGTCTCTATGGAAGCTAGAGGTGGGGGTTCAACTGGACAAGATGTCGTGCGCGGAAATTTTCGGACCGCGGTAAATTCGCTGCTCATGGTCGGTGGTACGAACCGGTAGCTCGGAGTCCGGCGCGATTTCGGATAGAGATCGATTGCTAGGGGGCGGGGCGGGGGCGGGCGCCGGCCGGGGCCGCCTGGCTCACGCGGCGCGTTCCAGTTCCGTGTGATCCACCTGATGGGACAGCGGCACCCCGGCCAGCAGCCGCTCCAACTCGCCCACCGCGGACAGGCCGAGCCGGCGTACCTCGTTGCCCTGCGACCCCGCCAGGTGCGGGGTGATGAAGACGCCCGGCGATTCGAAGAGTGGGGAGTCTGTGGGCAGCGGCTCCGGCTCCGTGACGTCGAGGACGGCGCTGAGCCGCGCGGTGCGCACCTCTTCGGTCAGCGCGTCGTGGTCCACCAGGCTGCCACGTGCGGTGTTGATCAGTACCGCCCGGTCCGGCATCAGCGCGAGCTCACGGCGGCCGATCAGGTGGTGGGTCTCGGGGGTCGCGGGGGCGTGGATCGAGACGATGTCGCTGCGCTGGAGCAGTGCGTCCAGCGACAGCAACTGGACGCCGAGCGCGGCCGCCTCGGCCTCGCCGACGTACGGATCGGCGAGGAACACCTCGAAGTCCAGCGGGCGCAGCAGCTCGATGACGCGCCGTCCGATCCGCGAGGCGCCGACGATGCCGACGCGCCGCCCGAAGTTGCCGATGCCGGGGATGATCTCGGCGAGGGGGAAGGTGCGCAGCGAGCGGTAGCGCTCGCGGGCGGCGAAGAGGTCCTTGCCCGCCAGGATGATCATGCCGAGGGTGTACTCGGCGACCGGTAGCGCGTTGGCGTCCGCGGCGGACGAGACGACCAGCCCGCGCTTCCACCAGCCGGGGGCCATGATGCCCTTGACCGAGCCCGCGGCGTGCAGCACGGCGCGCAGCTTGGGCGCGGCGTCGAGCACCGCCGCGTCGATCAACGGGCAGCCCCACCCGGTCAGCAGGATCTCGGCCCGGCCGAGGGCGCTCCGCACCCGGGGATCCCGGAAATCCTCGGCGATCAGCGACGGATCGACCTCCACGGAGGCCCGCAGCCGGTCCAGTACCTCGGGCGGGTAGACGCTGGGCAGGGTCTTCGTACTCATGGCGAACAACGCCAGTGGGCGCTCGGGCAAGGCATGGCCTCCGGCTCGGGGGATGTCGTAGCAACCGGTCTCTATAGCAACCGGTCTCTACGGTATGGCCGCGCTCGCGAGAGGGTCAATGGAGCGGGAGCGAACGGCTGAGCCGGGGGATGCGACCGGTTGCCTAGAACGGATGTGCGTGGAGAGGGAGGCCGGACATGGCAAAGGGCCCGGCGTCGGCGGTGTGCCGACGCCGGGCGGGCGGGCCCGCCCCAGGCGGCCGGTGGCGTCCCCGCGGCCCGGGTGTGGTGGGCCGCGGCGAGATCGGGAGAGCGGGGGGTTGGGGGAGAGTGTGCAGAAACAAGTGTCGGTCTC
>NZ_JBSFMM010000060.1:0-53282 GCF_053599555.1 Streptomyces sp. NPDC000941 | reverse complement strand
GCAGGAGACCCACCGGGCAGTGACGCGAACGGCCTGTGACCAGGCATTTTCTGAGCCGCCTAAGGGAATCGAACCCTTGACCTACGCATTACGAGTGCGTCGCTCTGGCCAACTGAGCTAAGGCGGCATACTGCCTGGCCAGACTGGCATCAGCAGCGCAGACAAGTCTACACAGTTTCGAGGGGTGCTCCGTACGAGGTTGATCACGGCCCGGGTGCATAGCGTTGGCGCAGGTCAGGTGCAGCGTTTACCAGAAGGGGGCGGGGTGCCGGTCAGGAGGTAGGTGTCGATGGCGGTGTCGATGCAGGCGCTGCCGCGCCCGTAGGCGGTGTGGCCGTCGCCGTTGTAGGTGAGGAGGGTGGCGGAGGTGAGCTGGGAGGCCAGGGAGCGGGCCCAGGTGTAGGGGGTGGCGGGGTCGCGGGTGGTGCCGACGACGACGATGGGGGCGGCGCCCTTGGCGTGCAGGGGGTGGGGGGTGCCGGTGGGGTGCACGGGCCAGTAGGCGCAGTTCAGGGCGGACCAGGCGAGGGCCTTGCCGAAGACGGGGGATGCCTTCTGGAAGGCGGGGAGGGACTTGCGGACATCGGCGGGGGTGCGGAAGGCGGGTGGGAGGTCGAGGCAGTTGACGGCGGGGTTGGCGTACATGAGGTTGGCGTACGAGCCGTCGCCGTCGCGCTCGTAGTAGAGGTCGGCGAGGGTGAGCAGGCCGCTGCCGTCGCCGCGCATCGCCGAGCGGAGGGCGGTGCGCAGCTGGGGCCAGGCGCCCTCGTCGTAGAGGGCGGCGAGGACGCCGGTGGTGGCCAGGGACTCGCCGAGGCGGCGGGACTCGTTGGTGGGCACGGGGTGGGTGTCCAGGCGGGTGAAGAAGGCCGCGAGCCGTTCGCGGGCCTGGGGGACGTCCCGGGTGCCCAGGGGGCAGCTCGCCCGGCGCACGCAGTCCTTGGCGAAGGCGGTGAAGGCGGTCTCGAAGCCGGCGGTCTGGTCGCGGTTGATCTGTTCGGAGGTCAGCGCCGGGTCGAGTGCGCCGTCGAGGACGAGGCGGCCGACGCGGCGCGGGAAGAGGTCGGCGTAGGTCGCGCCGAGGAAGGTGCCGTACGAGGCGCCGACGTAGGTGAGCTTCCGGTCGCCCAGGACCTCCCGCAGCAGATCCATGTCGCGCGCCGCCTCCACGGTCGAGACATGGCCGAGGATTTCGCCCGAGCGGGCCGCGCAGCCGCGCGCGAACTTCTGGTACGAGGCGACGAGGCTGCGGGTCTCGGCGGGGGCGTCGGGGGTCTGGTCGGTCTGGGTGAAGGCGTCCATCTGCTTGTCGCCCAGACAGGTGATGGGCTCGCTGGCGGCCACCCCGCGCGGGTCCATGGCCACCAGGTCGTAGCGGGCGCGGACCCGGGCCGGATAGCCGATGCCCACGTAGCTCTGCAGATAGTCGATGGCGGAGCCGCCCGGGCCGCCGGGGTTGACCATGAGGGAGCCGAGCCGCTTGCCGGGGCCGCTGGCCTTCTTGCGGGACACCGCGAGCTTCAGGTCGTGGCCGTCGTCCGGCCGGGCGTAGTCCAGCGGGGCCTTCAGCGTGGCGCACTCGAAGCCCGCGCCCCCGCGGCATGCGTGCCAGCTCAGCTTCTGCTCGTAGTACGCCGCGAGGGCGGCCCGGGTCGCCGCTTTGGTCGACGATGGGGTACGCGGCGAGGCTGCGCCGGAGGTGCAGCCGGCGAGCAGCAGGGCGACGGCCACGAAGGCGGCACTGATGGCGCGGAGCGCGCTGCGGCTGATGTCCATCGGCAGTCCTCGGTTCGGTCGGATATCCGGAGCGTAGCCGCATCGACGCGTTCCGTGCTCATTTGCAGACACGCCTGTGGATGACGCCTGTGGACAAAGGCACATTCGTAGGACAGTCGTACGGGTGAGCGCGGGTGCCGCGGGCTCAGCCCGCGCGCAGCGCCATGGTCATCGCCTCGACCGCCAGCAGCGGCGCCACATTGCGGTCCAGCGCCTCACGGCAGGCCCTGACCGCCTCTATCCGGCGCAGTGTCCGCTCCGGCTTGGAGCCGGCCGCGATCCGCTCCAGCGCGTCCTGAACGTCGGTGTTGGCGAGGGCCGTACGCGAGCCGAACTGGAGCGCGAGCACATCCCGGTAGAAGCCCGCGAGGTCGGTGAGGGCGAGGTCGAGGCTGTCGCGCTGGGTGCGGGTCGCGCGGCGCTTCTGGCGGTCCTGGAGGTCCTTCATGGCTCCGGCGGTGCCGCGCGGCAGCCGTCCGCCCGTCCCGGCGGCGGCCCCCAGGGCGGCGCGCAGTTCCTCGGTCTCCTTGGCGTCGGTCTCCTCCGCGACCTGCTTGGCGTCCTCGGTCGCCGCGTCGATCAGCTCCTGGGCGGCCTTCAGACAGCCGCCCACGTCGTCGACCCGCAGGGGCAGCTTGAGCACCGAGGCACGGCGGGCCCGCGCCCGCTCGTCGGTGGCCAGCCGGTGGGCCCGGTCGATATGGCCCTGGGTGGCCCGGGCGACGGAGGCGGCGAGCCCGGGCTCGATGCCGTCCCGGCGGACGAGGAGGTCCGCGACGGCGTCCACCGGCGGCGTACGGAGGGTCAGCAGCCGGCAGCGGGAGCGGATCGTGGGCAGCACGTCCTCCAGGGACGGCGCGCACAGCAGCCACACCGTACGGGGCGCGGGCTCCTCGACGGCCTTCAGCAGAACGTTTCCCGCGCCCTCGGTCAGGCGGTCGGCGTCCTCCAGCACGATCACCTGCCACCGGCCGCCGGCCGGTGAGAGCTGGGCACGGCGGACGAGGGAGCGGGTCTCCTTCACACCGATGCTCAGCTGGTCCGTACGCACCACCTCGACGTCGGCGTGCGTGCCGACCAGCGCGGTGTGGCAGCCGTCACAGAAGCCGCAGCCGGGGGCGCCGCCGAGCGCCCGGTCGGGGCTGACGCACTGCAGCGCGGCGGCGAAGGCGCGGGCGGCGGCGGCACGGCCGGAGCCGGGCGGGCCGGTGAACAGCCAGGCGTGGGTCATCTTCGACGCGGCGGGGGGCGCCTCGGGCGAGGCGGGCGGCTCGCTCCCGGCGCCGGGCGACCTGCCTTCGGAGGCGGCGGACGCGGCGGACGTGACCAGCGCGTCCGCGTCACGCGCGGCAGCGGTCAGCTGGCTCGCCACCCGGTCCTGTCCGACCAGGTCGTCCCACACCGCCATGCCCGCCTCCGCCGCTCGTCCCTACGGCATCCCATTGTGGGCCACTCCACCGACAGGCACTGACAAGGACTGACAGCGCGGGTGGCCCCACCAGGTCAGCGGCGGCGCCCGTCCTCGTCGTCACGCGGGCCCAGCAGTTCGTCGGCCAGCGTCGGCAGGTCGTCCAGCGGGGTCTCCTCCGCCCACTCCGGGCGGCGGCGCTGCCGGGGGCGGCTCGACGACTCGGCCTGGCGGGGCGGCTGCCCCTCGCCGAACTGCGGGAGCTCGCGGGTGCGCTCGTTCCCCTGCTCACCGCCCTGTCCGCCCTGGCCGCCCTGCCGCTCCTCCGACCGGAACAGCCACGGCGGCACCCGGTCGGCCGGATCGCCGGACCGGGACTCGGTGGTTCGGGACTCGGCCGTTCCGGAATCCGCCGGCCGGTCGTCCCGTACGGGCGGCAGCACGGCCGTCTCATCCGCCGCGCCCGTCGGCGGAGCGGGCGGCGCGGACGGGGAGGGCGGCATCGGCAGTACGGCCGTCTCCTCCGCGTCCGAGCCGCCCTGCGGCCGTACGGGCGGCAGCACGGCGGTCGCGTCGGCGTCCGCGGCCCCTTCGCCGGGGCGGGCGCTCCGGGGGTCGACGCGCGGCGTCTGAACGGTGTCCGTCGTATCCGCGTCGTCGGCCGGGGCGGGGGCCGGCGGCGGGACCGCGGCCGGGGTCTCGACGGTCGGCGCGTCAGCCCTGGCCGTCGGGGAAGCACCCGCGGAAGCGCCCTCTGATGGGGAAGCGGACGGCGTGCTCGCGGACCGGGACCGGTCCGCCTCCGCCGCCAGCCGCGCCTGCTCGGCCCGCAGCAGCGCCTCCTCCGCCTTGCGCTGCTCCTCCAGGCGGCGCTCCTCCGCCTCGGCCCGCACCCTGGCCTCCTCCTCGGCCTCGATGCGGCGCCGCTCCTCCTCGGCGGCGCGGGCCCGGTCCTCGGCCTCGATGCGCTTGCGCTCCTCCTCGGCGCGCCGACGGGCGTCCTCGGCCCGCTTACGGGCCTCCTCCGCCTGCCGCTCGGCCTCGCGCTGCCGGGCCTCCTCCAGCTCGCGGCGCTTGCGCTCCTCTTCCTCGGCGCGTGCCTTGGCGAGGGCTTCCTGCCGCTCGCGCTCCAGCCGCTCCTCCTCCGCCTTGCGGCGGGCCTCCTCCTCGGCCTTGCGGCGCGCTTCTTCCTCGGCCTTGCGCCGGGCTTCCTCCTGGGCCTTCACCTCCGCCTCGGACAGCGGCAGCACCAGGTCCAGGCGGTGGCGTACGACCGCGGTGACGACCTCGGGCAGCTGGCCGGCGTCGACGACGAGGTAGCGGGCCGGGTCGGCGGCCGCGAGGGTCAGGAATCCGTTCCGTACCCGCTGGTGGAACTCGGCGGGCTCGGACTCGAGCCGGTCCGGGGCCTCGGTGAAACGCTCCCGCGCGGTCTCCGGCGCGACGTCGAGCAGCACGGTCAGATGCGGTACGAGGCCGTTGGTCGCCCAGCGCGAGATGCGGGCGATCTCGGTCGGGGCGAGGTCGCGGCCCGCGCCCTGGTAGGCGACGGACGAGTCGATGTAGCGGTCCGAGATGACGACCGCGCCGCGCTCCAGCGCCGGGCGGACCACGGAGTCGACGTGCTCGGCGCGGTCGGCCGCGTACAGCAGCGCCTCCGCCCGGTGCGAGATCCCGGCCGAGGAGACGTCGAGCAGGATCGAGCGCAGTCGCTTGCCGATGGCGGTCGCGCCCGGCTCGCGGGTCACCACGACCTCGTGGCCCTTGCCCCTTATCCACTCCGCGAGCGCTTCGACCTGGGTGGTCTTGCCCGCTCCGTCGCCGCCCTCGACGACGATGAAGAAGCCGGTCCCGGTCGGTGCCTCCACGGGGTCGGCGCCGCGCAGCGCCTCGCGCAGATCGTGCCGCAGCGGTACGCCCTGGCGGTCGTCGGTCTTGCCGAGGACGAGGGCGGCGACGGGCAGCAGCAGCGCGCCGACGAGCATGAGGGTGAAGGCCGCGCCGCCGTGGGCGAAGACGAAGTCGCCGCTGCCCAGCCGGTGCGGTCCGATCGCGGCGGCCAGCAGCGGGGCGGCGACTGCACCGAGCCCGACGAAGACGCGGACGACGGCATGCAGGTGCTCGGTCGTACGGGCCCGGCGGGACTCCTCGGACTCCTGGTCGAGCAGGGTGTGGCCGATGTTGGCGGCGATTCCCGCCGAGACCCCGGCGACCACGACGATCAGCACCACGGTCGTGGTGTCGTGGACCAGGCCCGCGACCAGCAGCGACAGCCCGGTCAGCGCGATCGCCAGCGCGAGCAGGCGGCGCCGGGACAGGCCGGGCAGAACCTTGGGGGCCCAGCGGATGCCGACGGCCGGGCCGCCGCTGAGAGCCAGGACGAGCAGCGAGAAGCCGGCCGGCCCGCCGCCGAGGTCGACCGCCTGCAGCGCGGCCACGCCCACGGCGGCCGCCACCGCGGCCGCGACGGCGGCGCAGGCGAGGACCAGCAGCGGGATGGCGCCGGTGCGGCCCTTGTCGGGGCCGGAGCCGGACGCGGCGCGCGGACGGCGCAGCCCCTCCAGGGGGGAGCGCGCGCGGGGGGTCTGCACGCCGGGCAGCTCGACGAAGTACAGGATCGACACGGAGGCGGAGAACAGCCCGGCGCCGACATACGAGCCCAGGGCCGCCTGGTGGCCGTCGAACCACACGACGCCGGTGGCCAGCAGCCTGGCGACGAGCGTGGCGACGAGCAGCGCGGCGGCGGCGATGGGCAGCGTGACGAAGTTCGTACGGAGCCACAGCCGGCGCAGCGCGTCGAGGTGGTCCGGCAGCGGGCGGACGGCCGCGCCCTCGGCGGGCGGGGCCGGGAGCAGCCCGGGCGCCGCGCCGTCCTTGGCCACGGTCCACAGCCGCTCGGCGACGCCGATGACGAAGGTGGTGATGAGCAGCCAGGCGACGGCGTCGTCAGGGGTCCAGTCGATCCACAGCGGGGCGACGACGAGCAGCGCCATCCGCACCGCGTCCGCGCCGATCATGGTCCAGCGGCGGTCCAGCGGGCCCGACGGCCCGACCAGCGCGGACAGCGGACCGAGCAGCACCGCCCCGAACAGCACCGTCGCCAGCAGCCGCACGCCCAGGACCGCCGCGACGGCAAAGGCCGCGCCGCGGTAGCCGTCGCCGAAGGCGCCCGTGGCGACGGATGCCTGCAGCGAAAGCAGGACGAGCACCAGTACGGCCAGCCCGTCCGCCGTGCCACCGACGAGCTGGGCGCTCCACAGGCGGCGCAGCGGCGGATGGCGCAGCAGGGCTCGTACGGCACGCTCGCGGGAATCCGCCGCAAGGGCGCCGGATGTGGTGGTCACGTCCGTTGGCTGCTCTCGCGTCATCCCGCAAGCCTATCCGGATCACGTGAATAGACGGCCACCCGCCCGAACAGACGGGCGGGCGTCCGCGTGATCCGCCGGTTTCGGCCGCCTTCGGCCACCGGGTCCGGCGGGCCTCGGCCGCCGAATCCCGCGAGCCTCGGCCGCCAGGTCCGGTGAGCCTCGGCCACCTGGTCCAGCCGGCCTCAGCAGACCCGAACAGCCGACCTCAGCCGACCCGGACCAGCCGGCCTCGGCCGACCCTGGTCAGTCGGCCTTGGCCGCCGGCTTCGTGGCCGCCTTGGCCGCCGTCGCCGTCTTCTTCGCCGCGGTCTTCTTGGCCGCGGTCGTCTTCTTGGCGGCGGTCTTCTTGGCGGTGGTCGTCTTCTTCGCCGCCGTCTTCTTGGCTGGCGTCGTCTTCTTGGCCGCCGCCTTCTTGGCGGTCTTCTTGGCCGGACCCTTGGCGCGCTTCTCGGCCAGCAGCTCGTAGCCGCGCTCCGGGGTGATCGTCTCGACGTCGTCGTCGCGGCGCAGCGTCGCGTTGGTCTCACCGTCGGTGACGTACGGGCCGAAGCGGCCGTCCTTGACGACGACCGGCCGCTCGCTGACCGGGTCGGTGCCCAGCTCCTTCAGCGGCGGCTTGGCCGCGGCCCGGCCGCGCTGCTTGGGCTGCGCGTAGATCGCGAGCGCCTGGTCGAGGGTGATCGTGAAGAGCTGCTCCTCGCCTTCGAGCGAACGCGAGTCGGTGCCCTTCTTCAGATACGGGCCGTAGCGGCCGTTCTGCGCGGTGATCTCGACGCCCTCGGCGTCGGTGCCCACCACGCGCGGCAGCGACATGAGCCGCAGCGCGTCCTCGAGGGTCACCGTGTCCAGGGACATCGACTTGAAGAGCGAGGCGGTGCGCGGCTTGACCGCGTTCTTGCCGGTCTTCGGGGTGTCCTCGGGCAGCACCTCGGTGACGTACGGGCCGTAGCGGCCGTCCCTGGCGACGATCTTGCGGCCGCTCTGCGGGTCGGTGCCGAGCTCGAAGTCGCCGCTCGGCTTGGCGAGCAGCTCCTCCGCGTACTGAACGGTCAGCTCGTCCGGCGGCAAGTCGTCGGGGACGTCGGCGCGCTGCCCGGTCGCGCCCTCGGTCTCGGTCGGCCGCTCGACGTACGGGCCGTAGCGGCCGACCCGCAGCACGATGCCGTCGCCCACGGGGAAGGAGGAGATCTCGCGGGCGTCGATCGCACCGAGGTCGGTGACCAGGTCCTTCAGGCCGCCGAGGTGGTCGCCGTCGCCGTTTCCGGCATCGGCAGCGCCGCCCACGGCCCCCGGTGCGGCGCCGCTCTCGGCCCCGGGCGCGGTGGCGCTCTCGCCGAAGTAGAAGCGCTTGAGCCACGGCACGGCTTGGGCCTCGCCCCGCGCGATGCGGTCGAGATCGTCCTCCATCCTGGCGGTGAAGTCGTAGTCGACCAGTCGGCCGAAGTGCTTCTCCAGCAGGTTGACCACGGCGAAGCTCAGGAAGGACGGGACCAGTGCGGTGCCCTTCTTGAAGACATAGCCACGGTCCAGGATGGTCCCGATGATCGAGGCGTAGGTCGAGGGGCGGCCGATCTCGCGCTCTTCGAGCTCCTTGACCAGCGAGGCCTCGGTGTAGCGGGCCGGGGGCTTGGTGGCGTGGCCGTCGGCGGTGATCTCCTGGGCGGCCAGCCGGTCGCCCTCGGCGACCTGCGGCAGGCGCCGCTCGCGGTCGTCGAGCTCGGCGTTCGGGTCGTCCGCGCCCTCCACATAGGCCTTCATAAAGCCATGGAAGGTGATCGTCTTACCGGAGGCGGAGAACTCGGCGTCACGGCCGTCGCTCGCCCGGCCGCCGATCTTGACGGTGACGGAGTTGCCGACCGCGTCCTTCATCTGGGAGGCGACGGTCCGCTTCCAGATCAGCTCGTACAGCCGGAACTGGTCGCCCCTGAGGCCGGTCTCCGCCGGGGTGCGGAAGCGGTCGCCCGAGGGGCGGATGGCCTCGTGGGCCTCCTGGGCGTTCTTGACCTTGCCCGCGTAGGTGCGCGGCTTGTCCGGCAGGAAATTGGCGCCGTACAGCTGGGTGACCTGCGCCCGGGCCGCCGCCACCGCCGTCTCGGACAGGGTGGTGGAGTCCGTACGCATATAGGTGATGAAGCCGTTCTCGTACAGCTTCTGCGCCACCTGCATGGTCGCCTTGGCGCCGAAGCCCAGCTTGCGGCTGGCCTCCTGCTGCAGGGTGGTGGTACGGAACGGGGCGTACGGCGAGCGGCGGTACGGCTTGGACTCGACGGAACGCACCGTGAAGGCGGTGTCCGCGAGGGCCGTGACCAGCCCGCGGGCCCCCGCCTCGTCCAGATGCAGGACCTGGGCGCCGCCCTTGAGCTGCCCGGTCGAGGTGAAGTCGCGGCCCTGGGCGACACGGCGGCCGTCAACGGCGGTCAGCCGGGCGCCGAAGGTGCCGGGGTCGCTGGTGTCACCGGTCCGGCCGGTCGCGAAAACGCCGGTCAGATCCCAGTACTCGGCGGAGCGGAAGGCGATGCGGTCGCGCTCGCGCTCGACGACCAGGCGGGTGGCGACCGACTGGACGCGGCCCGCGGACAGGCCGCGCATGACCTTCTTCCACAGGACCGGCGAGACCTCGTAGCCGTAGAGGCGGTCGAGGATACGGCGGGTCTCCTGGGCGTCGACCAGCCGCTGGTTCAGCTCGCGCGGATTGGCGACGGCGGCGCGGATCGCGTCCTTGGTGATCTCGTGGAAGACCATCCGGCGGACCGGCACCTTGGGCTTGAGCACCTGCTGGAGGTGCCAGGCGATGGCCTCGCCCTCGCGGTCCTCATCGGTGGCCAGGAAGAGCTCGTCCGAGTCGGCGAGCAGTTCTTTGAGCTTCCTGACCTGGCTTTTCTTGTCAGCGTTGACGACATATACGGGCTGGAAGTCGTGTTCGACGTCCACACCGAGGCGGCGGACCTCCCCGGTGTACTGGTCGGGCACCTCGGCCGCACCGTTCGGCAGGTCCCTGATGTGCCCGACGCTGGCTTCGACGACGTAGCCCGGGCCGAGATAGCCCTTGATCGTCTTCGCCTTGGCAGGCGACTCGACGATGACGAGTCGGCGGCCGCCCTGTGCGGTCTCGCTGGTCGGGGACAACTTCGCTCTTCTCTCCGGTCGACGCTCGGTGAACGGGCACTACTCACGGGTTACGCGTACTCGTACACCACTACGGTGACGCTGCGGAGTGTGACGGTACCTCCCGGCCCCGTGTCAAACGGAAAAAGCCCGCAACGCCACTCGAACGGTAACCCGACAAGCGTCCTGTCTGCCGCCCGGACCGGCACTCGGCGCCCCGCAAGGGCCCTGTCAGGCGTAAACCAGGCACCAGATCCCGCCGCCCAGCGCGGCGGTGCCGAAGAGAACGGAGAGGACCGCGGAAGCGACAGGGCTCACACCGTGCGCGACCGGCGCACGCAGCCGCGTGCGCGCCGCTGTCCACAGCAGCAGCGCGGCGCCGAACACGACAAATGCCGTACCGGCGAAGATCGCGGGTCCCCTCTCCATGGGCAGAGGGTGGCACCCACGGAAGGCGTACGCGCGAACCACGGGTGAACAGCGCACGACCCGCCTTTCCGGCCCTTCCGGCCATGATCACGCCTCCGAGTGGCAACTTCTTGCCATCCGGGCGGCTCCCGGAGCGTCGTACGCGCTCCGGCGCACTACCCCCCGCTCCCCCGTCCGTCCACTGGCTCGTCCATCGGCTGCTCCCCTCCGTCCGTCGCGTCGGCTCGTCCGCGACTAATCCGCTGCCCCGTCCACCGGCTCGTCCACCGGATGCAGGAACCCCTGCTCGACCAGAAGGCGGATCGAGTCGGGCGTACGGTCGCGCAGCACCACCGGGTCCTCCCCGAGCAGTTGGGCGATCGCGTCCAGGATCCGGCCCGCGCTGAGCGTGCCGTCGCACACCCCCGCGAACCCCGCGCCGACCGTGTCCACCTTCGTCGCCCGCCGCATGCCACGGTTCTGACGGAGCACCACATGCTCGGGGTCCTCCGCCCCGGGCAGCCCCACCTGCTCCTGGACGACCTCGTCGGCCAGCCGGAAGCGGGCGGCCAGCAGCGCCGCGTCGTCGTGCGTACGAAGGAAGTCCTGCCGCGCGAAGTGGCCCACGACCGCGTCCCCCAGCGGCTGCTCCACGGGGTGCGGCCACTCCTCCGCGGTCACGGCGGGGCGCTCGGCCCCGGACTTGTGCAGGGTGATCCAACCGAACCCGACGGCCCTGGTCCTACGGGCCTCGAACTCCTCCAGCCAGGCGTCGTACCGCGCGGCGTACTCGGCGGGGCCGGCGAGATGCGCGCCGGCGTCCCGCAGCCACAACTCGGCGTACTGCGTGATGTCCTGCACCTCGCGCTGCACGATCCACGCATCGCATCCGCTGGGCACCCAGGAGGCGATCCGCTCGCGCCAGTCCTCCCCCTCCACGTGCTGCCAGTTGGCCAGCAGCTGGCACCAACCGCCGTCGGTGAGGTGGTCGGCGGACCGCTGGACCAGGGTGCGGCACAGATCGTCGCCGGACATCCCGCCGTCCCGGTAGACCAGCCGGTCCCGCCCGGAGGAAGGCGGCGAGATCACAAAGGGCGGATTGGAGACGATCAGGTCGTACGTCTCGTCGGCGACCGGCTCGAAGAGCGAGCCCTCCCGCAGATCGGGCTCCGCCGCGCCGGACAGGGCGAGGGTCAGCCGCGCGATGCGCAGGGCGCGCGGATTGGTGTCCGTGGCGGTCACGGAGGCGGCGTGGCGGGAGGCGTGCAGCGCCTGGATGCCCGAGCCGGTGCCCAGGTCGAGGGCCCGGGCCACCGGGGCGCGGACGGTGAGACCGGCGAGGGTCGTGGACGCCCCGCCGACCCCGAGGACGAGCCCGGAGCGGTCCACGCCGCCCGGCGCGCCGCCGGGCCCGCCGATGCCTCCCGCGCCGCCCACCGCGCAGCCCAGGTCGGAGACGATCCACCAGTCCTCGCCCTGCGGGCCGCCGTACGGGCGCACGTCCACCGTCGCCCGCACCTCGTCGCCGTCGCGCACCAGCCAGCCGTCGGCGAGGCAGTCCTCGGCGGGCAGGGCGGCGGCCGCCCGCCCGTACGCCACCGGGCGCTGCAGCAGAAAGAGCCGCACCAGCGTCTCCAGCGGGCTGTCGCCCCGCGTGGCGCGCAGGGCGGGGACTGTCTCGCTGCGCGCCAGGGCGGCGTAGGCGGGCGCGCCGAGCAGGTCCAGCAGGCCGTCGGCGGTGAAGGCGGCGGCCAGCAGCGCGCCGCGCAGGCGGGGGATGCGCTGGGGGTCGGCGGGGCTGGGGAGACGGTGCGTACTCACGCCCCCATTGTCGGGGGCACCACTGACAGCGGGCGACGCCGGGCCGGGGCAGTTGGGCGGTGGCGCCTGCTGGTTGGCGGGCGGCGGCGGGCGGCGCGATGGTGAGGGCGCGCCGCCCGTGCGGTGACGTCGGTTACGACGACTGCGTCGATTACGTCGGCTGCGTCGGTCAGGACGGCGACGCGGTGCTGGTGCCCTTGGGCTTCTGGCAGCCGGGCTGCTTGGCCATCGCCTTGCCGACCTCACCCTCCTGCAGCTTCTGCAGGGCCTTGTCACCCGAATTGCTGAGCGTCTTGAGGTCGTCGGCGATGCTGTTGAGGCCCGCGGCGAACTTCGCCTTGTCCGAGGTGTCGAGCTTGTCGACGGCCGTCTGGAGGTCCTTGTACGCCTTGGAGGTGCTGTTCAGCTCCTTGACCGCCTGCTTCTGGGTCTGCTCACCGCCCTCGACGGGCGGAGGGCCCGCGTTCTGCACCGCCTTGCCGAGCGCCGCGTACGCCTCGGAGATATCGCCGAATGCCTGGGAGTCGGTCTGTTGAAGCTTCTTGGAGTCCGGTTCATCGGACGCGCCTTGGATCGCGGCGTTGGCGCTCTGGATCTTCTTCAGCTGCGGCTGCACCTCGTCGCAGACCGTCTTGGCCCAGTCGTTGGCCTTCTTGTTGCTCTCGCCCCCGCCGCCTCCGCAGCCGGTCAGCGCCACGACGAGTGCCGCACCGCCGGACAGTGCCGCCACAAGCTTCTTGTTCACCGGATTGGTCCCTTCCATGGCTCTTCTCGGCCCCGGAACATACACGGCCGAGCGGCCGGGGCCCTGGGATGAGCGTCCCTTATGAGACCTTCTGAAGCCATTTGAACCAAGCCAGGTGTGCTTTCCGCCTCACCTTGGGGCCAAACCCTGGGACCGGATCCTGAGCCCAGATCCTGTGCCCGGAAGCCTGTTTACGCCCCGAGCCTGAGCCCGGACGCTCTCGCCCGGGGCCGGACCCGCTCGCCCCGGGGCCGGACGCGGAAACGGGCGGACAGCGTGCCGACGCACGCTGTCCGCCCGCCTGTCGCAGGGCTCTCCCCCGCCGGCCCACGGCCCGCTCCCCCGGGTCAGGACACCACCGCGGCGTCGGCTGACTTCCCCACCCGCTCGGAGTTGCCCTCGTCACCCACCGCGATACCGCGCCGCTTCGACATGTACACGGCTGCGATGATGATCAACAAGGCCAGCGTCGCGATCCCGGCCCGGAGGCCCGGGCTGGCGTTGTCGCCGTAGGAGAATTTCACGACCGCCGGGGCGATCAGCAGCGCCACCAGGTTCATGACCTTCAGCAGCGGGTTGATCGCGGGGCCGGCCGTGTCCTTGAACGGGTCGCCGACCGTGTCGCCGATCACCGTCGCCGCATGCGCCTCGCTGCCCTTGCCGCCGTGGTGGCCGTCCTCCACCAGCTTCTTCGCGTTGTCCCACGCGCCGCCGGAGTTCGCCAGGAACACCGCCATCAGCGTCCCGGTGCCGATCGCGCCCGCCAGGAACGAGCCGAGCGCGCCGACCCCGAAGGTGAAGCCGACCGCGATCGGCGCCAGCACGGCCAGCAGGCCGGGCGTGGTGAGCTCGCGCAGCGCGTCCTTGGTGCAGATGTCCACGACCCGCCCGTACTCGGGCGTCTCGCTGTAGTCCATGATCCCGGGCTTCTCGCGGAACTGCCGCCGCACCTCGAAGACCACGGCACCGGCGGACCGCGACACCGCGTTGATCGCCAGCCCCGAGAAGAGGAAGACGACGGCGGCGCCGAGGACGAGCCCGACGAGGTTGTTCGGCTGCGAGATGTCCAGGCTCAGGTTCATCTTCCCGGCCACGGTCGTATGCGTCTCGGCGATCGCCTCCGCGATGGCGTCGCGGTACGAGCCGAAGAGCGCGGCGGCGGCGAGCACCGCCGTGGCGATGGCGATGCCCTTGGTGATCGCCTTGGTGGTGTTGCCGACCGCGTCGAGGTCGGTGAGCACCTGCGCGCCCGCGCCCTCGACATCGCCGGACATCTCGGCGATGCCCTGGGCGTTGTCGGAGACCGGGCCGAAGGTGTCCATGGCGACGATGACGCCCACGGTGGTGAGCAGGCCCGTGCCGGCCAGCGCGACCGCGAACAGCGCCAGCATGATCGAGGTGCCGCCGAGCAGGAACGCGCCGTAGACGCTGAGGCCGATCAGCACCGCCGAGTACACCGCGGACTCCAGCCCGAGCGAGATCCCGGAGAGCACGACCGTGGCGGGACCGGTCAGGGACGTCTTGCCGATGTCCCGTACCGGCCGCCGGGTGGTCTCGGTGAAGTAGCCGGTGAGCTGCTGGATGAGCGCGGCGAGCACGATGCCGATGGCGACGGCGACGAGCGCGAGCACCCGCGGGTCCCCGCCGTGGCCGAGGATCGCGCGGTCGGTGACGCCGTCCAGGTCCGCGTAGCTGGACGGCAGATAGGCGAAGACCGCGACCGCCACCAGCGCCAGCGAGATCACCGCGGAGATGAAGAAGCCGCGGTTGATGGCGCTCATGCCGCTGCGGTCGGAGCGCCGCGGGGCCACGGCGAAGATGCCGATCATGGCGGTGACCACGCCGATGGCCGGGACCAGCAGCGGGAACGCCAGGCCCGAGTCGCCGAAGGCGGCCTTGCCGAGGATCAGCGCGGCGACCAGGGTCACTGCGTACGACTCGAACAGGTCAGCCGCCATGCCCGCGCAGTCCCCGACGTTGTCGCCGACGTTGTCCGCGATGGTCGCGGCATTGCGCGGGTCGTCCTCCGGGATGCCCTTTTCGACCTTGCCGACGAGGTCGGCACCGACGTCGGCGGCCTTGGTGAAGATGCCGCCGCCGACACGCATGAACATCGCGATCAGG
Organism: Streptomyces sp. NPDC000941; assembly: GCF_053599555.1. Taxonomy (NCBI): domain Bacteria; kingdom Bacillati; phylum Actinomycetota; class Actinomycetes; order Kitasatosporales; family Streptomycetaceae; genus Streptomyces; species Streptomyces sp. NPDC000941. The sequence continues at coordinate 38,527 of NZ_JBSFMM010000060.1, read as the reverse complement.
GCCGCGCCCAGGCCGAAGCCTTCGAGCACCTTGGGTGCGTCGGCCGCGTAGACCAGCACCACGCAGGAGGCGCCGAGCAGGCCGAGACCGACGGTGAACATGCCGACCACGCCGCCCGTGCGGAATGCGATCTTCATCGCCTTGTGCGAGACGGCCGTCAGATCGACACCCGATTCGCCCGCGGAAGGGGGCGTGGAAGAGGGAGAACTCCCATTGACGGGAGGAGCCGCCCCGGACGGCTTCTCCGGTGTCGCCTCACGGGCGGCGGCCGCGACCCGCACATTGCTGCGCACCGCGAGCCACATCCCGATATAGCCAGTGGCCGCCGAGAATCCGGCGCCGATCAGAAAGAACACCGATCGCCCGATGCGCTGCTTCCAGTCGTCCGCCGGCAACAGCATGAGCAGGAAGAACACCACGACGGCGAATACGCCGAGAGTGCGCAGCTGCCGGGCCAGATAGGCATTCGCGCCTTCCTGGACCGCCGCGGCGATCTTCTTCATGGTCTCGGTGCCCTCGCCGGCCGCGAGCACTTGTCGTACCAGCGTCACCGCGACCGCGAGTGCCGCCACCGCGACCGCGGCGATCACCAGCACGATCACTCTGTTGTCATCGGTCAGTTCTGCGGCGGCCAGGGTTGGGGGAAGGTCCAGCGGATGAGGGGTGAGTTGCCCCGCCATTCGTCCTCCTTGACGTTTGGCACATGGGCGCGCAGCAGTTCTGCGACCGCAGAAGAGCCGCCACGCTCAGGCGTCCTGAGCTCAAGATGTGGACGGATTGTAGGGAGCGGCACCAGATCAAAACAGGGCGCCGGAATAGGAATTCGCCTGCACCAGCGAAGATCAATAGGTTTCGGCCTCAGTAATTCCCTCGGATGAAGGAAGGCACCTAATTCGCTGACGCATAGATAATGATCTCTATAAACGATCTCAGTGTCATATAAAAAGCCCTGCTCAGCGCATGGCCAGAGCAGGGCGGAGCACCCTGCGCCGACGTCCGCTATGGACCCCGGCGCGAGCTGTGGAGCTACGGCAGAAGGGACTGGGGAGCGGTGGGCCAGCTCATCCGAATACGGCCGCCGGTCTCGCTCGTCGTCACCTCGACGTCGTCGACCAGCCCGCTGATGACCGCGAGCCCCATCTCGTCCTCTCCCTCGGCCGCCGGCTCCTCGTCCACGTCGGGATGGGAGCCGGGCGTCAGCCCGGCGGATGTCGGCGACTCGTCGCCGACCTCGATGGAGAACTTCTTCTCCTCGTCGGTCAGGACCACCCGCACCGGGGCCTCCACCCCATTGCTCAGGTGGAGCCCGACCGCGCGCGTGCATGCCTCGCCGACCGCAAGCCGCACCTCGTCGAGCACGGCCTCGTCCACCCCGGCCCGACGCGCCACGGCCGCCGCCACCAGGCGTGCGGTTCTGACGTGCTCGGGCAGGGCACTGAAGCGGAGTTCGACGGTGGCCATGCCATCCCCCTCGGGCGTATGGGCGTGCATCTCAGGGGGCCGGGCGGAGCCGCCCGGTACCCCCTCGTTCTTCCGGTGGTGGCTGATCAGTCGGTCGCCGCGACGGCGTCATCGACCGAGGTGTGAATCGGGAACACCTTGGTCAGACCGGTGATACGGAAGATCTTGAGAATGCGCTCCTGGTTGCAGACGAGGCGTAGCGAGCCCTCATGGGCCCGCACTCGCTTGAGCCCGCCGACGAGCACGCCGAGTCCGGTGGAGTCGAGGAAGTCGACGCCCTCCATGTCGACGACCAAGTGGTAATTGCCGTCGTTGACAAGCTCGACCAGCTGCTCGCGCAGCTTGGGCGCGGTGTATACATCAATCTCGCCACCGACCTCGACGACCGTGCGGTCGCCAACGGTCCGGGTCGACAGGGACAGGTCCACGGATCCTCCAGCACCTTGCATCGAGCGGTCGCCCCCCATGGATCGGCAGCCGCGATGGCATTCAATCACTTACCAGCAGGCGCGCACGACGCCTTGAGCCCATTGTCCGTCAGACCAGTGACAGACTCGGTGTCGATGGCCCACAACCAACTCCCGCGGCAGGCGGGCATACGCACCTCACCCCGGACCGTCCTCGGTCGGCTCACCACCGGGGCGAGCCGGGCTGCGCGCATCACTCATACGGAGCACTTGCCCCCGCGTATCGGGACCCATGCCGATTGGCCTCGCCAGATCCGGCCGGAAGTCGTCGATGCCGTCCAGGCCGCCGGAATCGAGCGCCCGTGGGCCCACCAGGCGCGTACGGCCGAGCACGCGCTGCGAGGCGAATCCGTGGTCGTCGCCACGGGCACCGCGTCGGGGAAGTCCCTGGCCTATCTGGCCCCCGTGCTCAGCGCCCTCCTGGACGGCTCGGAGGCGCCCAGCGGACGCGGCACCACCGCCCTGTACCTGGCGCCCACCAAGGCCCTGGCCGCCGACCAGCGGCGCGCCGTGGCCGATCTCGCCGCCCCGCTGGGCACCGGCATCCGCGCCGCGGTGTACGACGGGGACACCCCGGTCGAGGAGCGCGAGTGGGTCCGCCAGTACGCGAACTACGTGCTCACCAACCCCGACATGCTGCACCGCGGCATCCTGCCCGGGCACCCCAGATGGTCCTCCTTCCTGCGCGCACTGCGCTATGTCGTCATCGACGAGTGCCACACCTACCGGGGCGTCTTCGGCTCCCACGTGGCCCAGGTGCTGCGCCGACTGCGCCGCGTCTGCGCCCGCTACGGCTCCTCTCCCGTCTTCCTGCTCGCCTCCGCGACCGCCGCCGACCCGGCCGTCGCGGCGACCCGGCTGACCGGCCTTCCTGTGGTGGAGATCACCGACGACTCCTCACCCCGAGGCGAGGTGGTCTTCGCCCTGTGGGAGCCGCCGCTGACCGAGCTGCACGGCGAACAGGGCGCCCCGATCCGCCGCACAGCCACGGCGGAATCCGCGGACCTGCTCACCGACCTGGCCGTCCAGGGCGTCCGTACGGTCGCCTTCGTACGCTCCCGGCGCGGCGCCGAGCTCATCGCCCTGATCGCCCAGGAACGGCTCGCCGAGGTCGACCGGTCCCTGGCGGACCGGGTCGCCGCCTACCGCGGCGGCTATCTCCCCGAGGAGCGCCGCGCCCTGGAGCGCGCCCTGCACTCCGGGGACCTCCTCGGACTCGCCGCCACCACCGCCCTGGAGCTGGGCATGGACGTGGCCGGGCTGGACGCCGTCGTCCTCGCCGGATACCCGGGCACCCGCGCCTCCCTGTGGCAGCAGGCGGGGCGCGCCGGGCGCGCCGGCCAGGGCGCGCTGGCGATCCTCGTGGCCCGGGACGACCCGCTGGACACCTATCTCGTCCACCACCCGGAAGCCCTCTTCCGGCAGCCGGTCGAATCCACCGTGCTGGACCCGGACAACCCGTACGTCCTCGCGCCCCACCTCTGCGCGGCCGCCGCCGAGCTGCCGCTCACCGAGGCGGACCTCGAACTCTTCGGTCCTGCCACCGAGGAGCTGATGCCACAGCTGGAGCAGCGCCGGCTGCTCCGCCGCCGGGCGACCGCCTGGCACTGGACCCGCCGCGAGCGCGCCGCCGACCTCACCGACATCCGCGGCGAAGGCGGCCGGCCGGTGCAGATCGTGGAGGCCACGACGGGGCGGCTGCTGGGCACCGTGGACGCCTCAGCCGCCCACGCCACCGTCCACGAAGGCGCCGTCCACCTCCACCAGGGCCGGAGCTACCTCGTCAAACAGCTCGACCTCGAAGACTCGGTCGCGCTCGTGGAGGAGGCCTCCCCGCCGTATTCGACCACCGCCCGCGACACCACGGCGATCTCCATCCTGGAGACCACCACCGAGGTCCCGTGGGGCGACGCACGGCTGTGCTTCGGCTCGGTCGAGGTCACCAACCAGGTCGTCTCCTTTCTGCGTCGCAAGCTGATCAGCGGCGAGGTCCTCGGCGAGTCCAGGCTCGACCTCCCGCCCCGTACGCTGCGCACCCGGGCCGTGTGGTGGACGGTCACCGACGACCAGCTCGAGGATGCCCGGGTCGCCCCCGAAGCCCTCGGCGGCGCCCTGCACGCCGCCGAGCACGCCTCCATCGGCATGCTGCCGCTGTTCGCGACCTGCGATCGCTGGGACATCGGCGGGGTCTCCATCCCGCTCCACCCCGACACCCTCCTGCCGACCGTGTTCGTCTACGACGGGCACCCCGGCGGCGCGGGCTTCGCCGAACGCGCCTTCCACACCGCCGCCCGCTGGCTCACGGCCACCCGCGAGGCGATCGCGGCCTGCGAGTGCGAATCCGGCTGTCCGTCCTGCATCCAGTCCCCCAAGTGCGGCAACGGCAACGACCCGCTCGACAAGAAGGCCGCCATCCGCCTCCTGACCACCCTCCTCACCAAGGCCCCACCCCAGCCGACCGACACCTGACACCTGGCACCTGACGCCGGACAGCCGGCGACGGCGTCCGACAGCTCGGGCCGAGCCTCTGGCGCCTGACGCGGGGCGCCGGGCAGCCGGTAGCCGGTAGCCGGTAGCCGGTAGCCGGTAGCCGGTAGCCGGTAGCCGGTAGCCGGTAGCCGACGGTGGGGTGTCCGGCACCCGATGCCGGGCGGCTCGCACTCTGACGTGCCGGTGTCGGGGTCCGCGCCCGGTTCGCGGACGTACGACCCGAGCCCATGCCGACCCCGGCGCCCGGCCGCCGGTCGGGTCCCGCCACCATCCCGCCCCCGCGGCCTCCCGGTCGGCGCCTCACCAGGGCGCGTGTCGCTCGGCCTGGGGCTCGGGCCGCTCCGCGGGGCCGGCGCGGGACCGGACTTGGGGGGCGAACGGACCGGCGCGTGCCTCCACCCGGAGATCGGCGATCGCACCGTGCAGGGCGCACTTCACCACGCGGGCGCCCTGTGCGGCGGCTACCCGCCGGGCGAGTCCGCAGGCGACTTCGGGTCCCTCCAGCCCGAGGTCCGCCGCCGCGAGCGCCGCCAGGTCCGCGGCGGCGCCGGCCCGGTGGCGGGCCACCATGACCTGTCCGGCCGCCAGCACGACCGCGAAGACCGCGCACAGCGCCGTGGCGGTCAGGGCGGCCCACACCGTCGCCGACCCACGGTCTCCCCAATCCCTCCTCACGGCCCCGCCTCGCCCGCCGGTGCCGCGGCCGATCCCGGCGCCTCCTCGGCCCGCCCCACCGACTCCTCGGCGAAGGCGACCGCCTCACCGCGCAGGCGCACCGCCAGTGGGCCGGGGCCGGGCGCGCGGGCCTCGACCCGCACCCGTACCAGGTCGCCCTCCCGCCGCAGCTCGACCCGGGCCCCGCGAGGCGCGGCGGACCGGGCGGCGGCCAACGCGGCCGCGCGCGGCTCCGATCGCGCGGCGGCGCGCGCACCGGCCCGCGCCGCGTCCACACACCGCATCTGCCCGGACGCGGCCATCAGGCCCCAGATCAGCATCAGTGCGAACAGCCCCAGCACCGGCAGCGCGACGGCCGCCTCCGCCGTGACAAACCCCCGATCGCCCGGTCCGGCCACGCCGCGCCGACTGCCTGGATTGGATCGGCCGGTCGCATCAGAACTGTCCATCGAGCGCCTTCCCGATCACCGACCGCAGCGCTTCGTCGACCGCTCCGCCGGTCACAATCTTGTACAAAACCGCGGCAAAGGCGCATGCCGCGAGTGTCCCCATCGCATACTCGGCGGTCGCCATCCCCGCGTCGGCTCGTGCCTTCGCTGCCGCATACCGCCGCAGACACCACCGCATCACCATGTCGGCCTCCCCGTTCTGTACTGAATCCCGTACGTCTGATTCGCGTAGTTCTGACTCGTGTCCTGTGACCGCCGGACTTCCGGCCGCCGCGCTTCCGTTTCCGTGCGTGTTCCGTGCGTGCCTGCGACGTCCGCGCTCGTTCTGCCGGACGACCCCCTCCTCAGCCACCGCCCACCAGGGCGCCCGCGAGCCCGAGCATCACCGGCGCCACCCCGATCAGCAGGAACGCGGGCAGGTAGCACGCCCCCAGCGGCGCGGTGGCCAGCACGGTTGCGCGCTCCACCCGTTTGTCCGCCTGTCTTCCCTGCTCGGCCCGGCAGTCGGCGGCCAGCCGGGACATCGGCTCCACGGCCGGCGCGCCCGTCGTACCGGCGCGCTCCAGAGCGCGCGCCAGCCCGTGCGCACCAGACAGAGCCCCCATGCGCCCCCAGGCGGCGGACGGTTCACCTCCGAGCCTCAGCTCCGCCGCGGCCTGGGCGAGCCGTTCACCGATCGGGCCGCCGAGCGACCGCCCCACCGCCTCTGCCGCCTTTTGCGGACCGGCTCCGGCCTCCAGGCAGGCGGTGAGCAGATCGGCGGCCAGCGGAAGCTGACGCACCGCGCCGTCCTTGGCGCGCTTGCCGGACCTCCCGCCGGTGGCCTGGCGCTGGCGCCGCCACCTTCTCGCTCCGTATCCGGCGGCGAGGCCCAGCACACAGCCCAGCGGGCCGCCGACCAGGACGAGGCAGCCGAGCAGGGCACCGGCGGCCCAAGCCCAGTCCCGTATCGCATCGGCCGCTCCGTCGGTACGCCATCTCTCCCGCAGCCCCGGTCGCCGCTCCGGGTGGGCCTCCGGCAGCAGCACCGCGAGCCGACGCCGGGCGGTCCGCACTCGGCGGGCCTCGGTCACCGCTCCCACGACGGACACGGTGGCGGCGGCGAAGGCCGTCGTGATCCACAGGCTGTGGATGACGTCAGCTCTCATCGCTCTGGGGTCCTTCCTGGCCGGCCGCCGTCCGGATCACCCGCGAGGTCCAGGCGAACCCGGCCCACTCCAGCAGCCCGCCCACCAGCAGGCAGGCAAGACCGGCCGGGGTGTGGAGCAGCACATGCAGGGGGTCCACTCCCAGTGCGGTGCCCAACAGCAGCCCGAGGACGGGCAGCAGCGCCAGCACGACGGCCGTGGCCCGGGCGCCCGCCAGCCGGGAGCGCAGGCTCTGCCGCTGGTCCCGCTCGGCCCGCAGCGCCGCCGCGACCCGGTCGAGACCGGCCGCGAGGCCCGCCCCCTCGTCGACCGCGACCTGCCAGCAGGCCGCGACCCCGATGAGCCCTTCCGCACCCGGCGAACGGGCCGCCCTGCGCAGGGCCTCCGCCACATCACCGCCGAACCGCGCCGCCGCAGAAACCAGGGCCCACCGCTCCCCGATGTGTCCTGGGGGCGTGGCCAACAGCGCCTCGACCGGTTGCCGTCCGGCACGCAGCTCGCCCGCCACGGCCCCGCACAGCTCGATCACCGCCGCGGCGCGCCGATCCCGCCATCTGTCGCGCTTACGCGCCCGGCGCCACCGGCCGACGAGCGGCACGGCTGCCGCCCCGGCCAGCAGCGGCAACACCGACGCACTGACCAGCGCGAGCACACATCCCGTCGGCAGACACAGCAGCTCGCGCCCCAGCCGCCCGCCGTATGCGGTCCGCCACCGCTCCCGCAGCCAGGCGACCGTCTCGGTCAGCCGGCGCTGTGGATCCGCCCCGGCGGGCCCGACGGCTCCGCCGCCCGCGAACAGCAGCCTGGCCCGCCGCAGATCCCTGTCCCGCCCGGAGAGCAGCCACGCCGCCGCGCCCGCGCACAGCACGGCCGCACACAGCGGCAGCGCCTCTGGGGCCACTCCACCGCCCACGCCCGTCATGCCGCACCCCCGCCGCGTACACACAGCCGCTGGAGCCGGTCCCAGCCCGCCGCCCTCCCGAAACCCTCGGGGGTCCACACCGCGGCCGGGACGGTCGTGACATAGCCCGCCCGGTCCCGGTCCAGGACATGGAGCTCGGCGATCTTGCGCTGCCCGCCGCGGTCCCGCACCAGATGGATCACCACCGACAGGGCGGCCGCCAACTGGCTGTGCAGCGCCGCCCGGTCGAGACCGGCCGTCGATCCCAGCGCCTCCAGCCGGGCCGGGACATCCGCCGCGGTGTTGGCGTGCACCGTGCCGCAACCGCCTTCGTGCCCGGTGTTGAGAGCGCCCAGCAGATCGGTGACCTCGGGACCGCGCACCTCTCCGACCACCAGCCGGTCCGGACGCATCCGCAGCGCCTGGCGCACCAGGTCCCGGAGGGTGACCTGGCCCCGGCCCTCCTGGTTGGCGGGCCGGGTCTCCAGCCGGACCACATGCGGATGGTCCGGCCTGAGCTCGGCCGAGTCCTCGGCAAGGACGATCCGCTCGTCCGGTCCGACCAGCCCCAGCAGCGTGCTGAGCAAAGTCGTCTTGCCGGAGCCTGTGCCACCGCTGATCAGGTACGACAGCCGGGCGTCCAGCATCGCCCGCAGCAGTTCCTGACCGCCGGGCGGCACGGTGCCCGCCGCCACCAGCTCCTCCAGGGAGAACGCCCGCGGCCGCACCACGCGCAGCGACAGGCAAGTCGACCCGACGGCCACCGGAGGGAGCACCGCATGCAGCCGTGTGCCGTCCGGCAGCCGGGCGTCCACCCACGGCCTGGCGTCGTCCAGCCGACGGCCGGCCACGGCGGCGAGACGCTGGGCGAGTCTCCGCACCGCGGCCGCGTCGGTGAATGCCACGTCCGTCCGCTCCAATCCGGCTCCCCGGTCCACCCACACCTCGTCGGGGGCGGTCACCAGGACATCCGTGACATCGGGGGCGGCGAGCAGCGGCTCCAGCGGCCCGGTGCCGACCAGCTCCGAGCGCAGGGCCGCGACGACACCCAGGACTTCTGTGTCGCCGAGCAGCCTCCCCTCCTCGCGCAGGGCCGCCGCCACCCGCGCGGGCGTCGGCTCCGCCCCGCTTTGCGCCAGCCGCAGCCGCACCGCGTCCAGCAGCTCCGGCGACTCCACACCCGCACCACCGCGCTCGCGCCAGGTGACGCTCGTCCTGACGCTCATGCCCCGCCCCCTTGCTGCTCCGCGTCTGCCAGGACCCGCCCCCAGAACTCCGAGCAGAACCGGGCGAGCGGCCCGCGGGCGCTGCCGCCCGGCGGCTCACCGCCGTCCCACGCATCCGACAACCCGGGCTCCGGCGGCAGCTCACCGGCCAGCGGCAGGTCCAGAAGCCGGGCGATCTCCTCGTCGTCGAGCCCTGGTCCGCATGGCCCGCGCACCACCGCGCGCAAATCCCGCAACACCATGCCGACCGTCGATGCCACGCGGTGGGCGGCGGCGACCGCGCGCAGCTCGGCGGGCACGACCAGCAGACCCAGATCCAGCTGGTCGAGGGCTTCGGCCACCGTGTCGTCCACCCGCCGAGGCAGGTCCACCACCACGACCCCGCCGCGCCGACGCGCGGCCGCGAGCACCGCCCTCATCGCGGACGGCGCGATGGCCACCGATTGGCCGCGGTCCCAGCTGAGCACGCGCAAGGAGTGCAGTTCGGGGAGCGATTCCTCCAGCGCGCTCCCGGCGACCCGGCCGCGAGATTCGGCGAAGGCGGGCCACCTCAGCCCCTCCGCGCCCTCGCCGCCGAGCAGCACATCCAGACCGCCGCCCAGCGGGTCTCCGTCGATGAGCATGGTGCGCCGCCCCGCGCGGGCGGCGGTGACCGCCAGGGCGCAGGCGAGGGTGCTGGCCCCCGCACCGCCGCGCCCGCCGACGACTCCGATGGTGAAGGCCTGGCGGCCGACGCCCTCGGCCACGTCGGCGATGCGGTCCACCAGCCAGGTCTCGGCATCGGGCAGAAATGCCACATTGTCCGCGCCGAGGGCGACAGCTCTCTGCCAGATGCCGTGGTCGTCGAGGTCCCGTCCGATGAGCAGCACCCCCTCCCTGCGGGTGCCACCGCGCAGCCGGGCCGCGGCGTCGTCACCGACCAGAATGAGCGGGGCGCCCTCCCAACTCCCGCGGCGCGAGGGCAAGCCATGCACTACTTCGGGCTCGGCCCCCGCCGCCGCGCACAGCCGTAACAAGTCGTCGAGAAGCTCCTCGTCCTCCGTGACGATCAGCGGTCTGCGCTGTCGTCCATCCGCCGCCGGTCGATTTGGTGTGATGGATCCAGCCACGATCCCCTCCCCTTCTCCTTACGCGCCCATCTCGTTACGCGCTCTCACTTCCGCGAACGATGAGCGCGAACGCCGCGGAGAATCAGCGTCCGGCGATCCAGGAAATCTTGGGGATCTTGGTCCAAAACTGTGGACAACTCATCAGTTGTGAATATCCCAGTCACCTAAACAAGTGACTTCCGGAGAGCAGCCTTGCGATTACGCACAGTCACGGATCAGGCTGGTGGGGCGGCAGTGGCCGGCCGAGGCCCGGAAGGGGGAAATGATCAGGTGAGAAGACCGCAAATGCGTCCGGACATGCGACGACCCCCGCCGGGGGGGAGAGCGGGGGTCGTCCCCACGGCCGACTCGGGGGGGGAGGAGTCGGACCGGGTTAGCACGGTCGCGAACGATCCGTGACTTCCATGGTGTACCCGAGAGCCTTCTCAGGCAAACCCACGCGCCCAGCTTACGCCGAATGGTGGGCCCTATGCTCGGCGTCGTGGAAAACCACTCGTTGCCTCGGACAGCCGCCTTCTTTGACCTGGACAAGACGGTCATTGCGAAGTCGAGCACGCTCACCTTCAGCAAGTCCTTCTACCAAGGTGGGCTGATCAACCGCCGCGCCGTACTGCGTACCGCATATGCGCAGTTCGTCTTCCTCGCAGGCGGGGCGGATCACGAGCAGATGGAACGGATGCGGGAGTATCTCTCGGCGCTGTGTCGTGGATGGAATGTCGAGCAGGTGCGGGAGATCGTCGCCGAGACCCTGCATGACCTCATCGACCCGATCATCTATGACGAGGCCGCCTCCCTCATTGAGGAACACCACACCGCCGGCCGCGATGTGGTCATCGTCAGCACCTCGGGCGCCGAGGTCGTCGAGCCGATCGGCGAGCTGCTGGGCGCGGACCGCGTGGTGGCCACCCGTATGGTCGTGGAGAACGGGGTGTTCACCGGCGAGGTGGAGTACTACGCCTATGGGCCGACCAAAGCGGAAGCCATCGCCGAGCTGGCCGAGTCCGAGGGCTATGACCTCTCCCGCTGCTACGCATACAGCGACTCGGCCACCGACCTGCCGATGCTGGAGTCCGTCGGCCATCCCCACGCGGTGAACCCGAGCCGCGCGCTGCGCCGCGAGGCCGCCGCCCGCGGCTGGCCGGTCCTCTCCTTCAACAAGCCGGTGCGGCTGAAGCAGCGCGTGCCCTCGCTGTCCATGCCGCCGCGTCCGGTACTTGCCGTGGCGGCGGCGGTGGGCGCGGCCGCAGCCACTGCCGGGCTGATGTGGTACGCCAGTCGGCGCCGCGCACCGTATGCCCGCATTTGAAGCCAATCACAAAGATCTGCGATGAGAGCTTCCGCTTGGGCTGACACAGGAGTAGAAAGGAATCGAAGGCCCGCGAGACCAGGGGCATCCGGAGGATTCCCCCAGACGCACCAAGGCCCACGGACCTAGCATGAATACTGGGCACCCACGCGACGCCGACCCGTCGATTACGGGCCAGCCGCACCAGGTGACGGGCGAAGATCCCGACCTGATGGGCAAATTCTCGTGCACGCATGGTAACCCGGTGGCCGTGCCAGCGGCGGTACCGAACTCGGTGCCGCCGCAACCATGTCCGAGCCCACCGCAGCGCCGCCGTCCTGCGGTGACTCAGGCGGCGCCGCGCTGCAGGGCCTCGCAGACCGCCGTGCTCTCACGAGCCCCCAACTCCACCGCACGCCCGCACTGTGCGATCCACGCCGCCATGCCCTCAGGCGTCCCCGAGACATAGCCCTTCAACGCCTCGATGTATGCCGCAGCGCCCAATTCCGCGTGTCCGACCTCGGCCGCACAAATGGACTTCGGGTCAAGACCGCTGCCCACCAGCACGATCCGCTCCGCCGCGCGGGCCACCAGGCCGTTGTACGACCCAAAGGGCCGCAGGGCCAGCAGTTCGCCGTGCACCACCGCGGCCGTCACCAGCGCCGGGGCCTGGCTCCCCGCGAGCAGCAGCCGCGCCAGCCCATCCAACCGCCCGGCCACCTCGTCGGCGTCCGGCAGCGTCAGTTCGATCAGTGGCTCCTCGACCGGCTCACCCGCCAGCCGCGGCCGCCCCACCGTGTCGGCAACCTCCGTGCCCCCCGCCGCGACGAGATGCAGCCGGGCCAGCACCCGCAGCGGCGACTGCCGCCATACGCTCAACAGTTGTCCGGCCTCGGCGGTCAGCCGCAGCGCCGCGCCCACCGTGCGCGGTTCGCCCTCCGGTCCGAAGTCGCTGCGGCGGCGCACCTCCTCCAGCGCCCAGTCGGCCCCGGCCAGGGCGGCGGAGCCGCGCGCCCCGCGCAGGGCCGCCTCGGATGTGACCTCATTGCTGCGGCGGCGCATCACCCGGTGGCCATAGACCCGGTCCACCGCCTCGCGCACGGCGTCCACGGAGTCGGCGACGCCGGGAAGCGCGGCCAGGGCGGCGAGCGGATCTGCTGTCGTACTCATGAGTACGACCCTACGCACCTACCGGCGCCCACCGCCGCCACCCCTCATTGGAGTGGTCTTCTTCGCCGTATCCGCCTCCCGGGACGATCACTCACCTACGCTAGGTGAACATGAAGATCGCTTTCGTGGGCAAGGGCGGCAGCGGCAAGACGACGCTGTCCTCGCTGTTCATCCGCCACCTCGCCGCCACCGGCGCCCCCGTCATGGCCGTAGACGCGGACATCAACCAGCACCTCGGTGTGGCCCTCGGTCTGGACGAGCCGGAAGCCGCCGCACTGCCCGCCATGGGCGCCCACCTCCCCTTGATCAAGGACTACTTGCGCGGCACCAACCCCCGTATCTCCGGCGCCGACACGATGATCAAGACGACTCCGCCGGGCGAAGGCTCACGGCTCCTGCGGATCGACGAGGACAACCCGGTGTACGAGGCATGCGCCCGTACGGTCGGTCTCGACAGCGGGCAGGTCCGCCTGATGGTGACCGGCCCGTTCACCGAGTCCGATCTCGGCGTCGCCTGCTACCACTCCAAGGTCGGCGCGATCGAGCTGTGCCTGAACCATCTGGTGGACAGCCGCGACGAGTTCGTCGTCGTCGACATGACCGCCGGCAGCGACTCCTTCGCCTCCGGCCTCTTCACCCGCTTCGACATGACGTTCCTGGTCGCCGAGCCCACACGCAAGGGCGTGGCGGTCTATCGCCAGTACAAGGAGTACGCCGCCGACTTCGACGTGGCGCTGCGCGTGGTCGGCAACAAGGTGCAGGGTCCGGAGGACCTGGCCTTTCTGCGCGCGGAGGTGGGCGAGGACCTGCTGGTCACGGTCGGCCACTCGGACTGGGTGCGGGCCATGGAAAGGGGCCGCCCGCCGCGCTTCGAGGAGCTCGAGGAGGTCAACCGCCGCGCCCTGCGGACGCTGTACGAGGCGGCGGACGCGTCGTACGAGCGGCGGGACTGGCGGCGTTACACCCGCCAGATGGTGCACTTCCATCTGAGGAACGCGGAGAGCTGGGGCAACGAGAAGACGGGCGCCGACCTGGCCGCCCAGATCGACCCCGCCTTCATGCTGGGCGAATCCGTCCTGGCCGGGCGGCCGGCGGCTACTTCCGCTTCCGTTTGACCGGCAGCGCGGAGTGCGTGGAGGCCGGCTCGGCGGCGAAGAAGCCCGCCCAGCCGCCCTTCGGCCGCTTCCCGACGTCCAGTTTGCGCAGTCGGCGCAGGACTCCGGGGTCCTGCGCGTCCAGCCAGTCGGCCAGCTGCTTGAAGGAGAGGCAACGCACGCCCTTCTTCGGGCAGACCTTCTTGATGGTGTCCTCGACGGCGTTCATATACGTTCCGCCGTTCCAGGATTCGAAGTGGTTGCCGATGAACAGCGGTGCCCGATTGCCCTTGTAGGCCCGGCGGAAGGCGGCACCCAGTCCTTCGCGCATCTGCTTGCCCCAGGCGGCGCGCTTGGCGGGATCGCCCTTGGTGGTGCCGGACTGGTTGGCGAGGAAGTTGTAGTCCATCGACAGGGTTTCGAAGGAATGGCCGGGCACGGGGATCTCCTGCAGCGGAAAGTCCCAGATTCCGTGGATCTTCTTCGGCCAGACCTGGCGGCCGCCCACGGAGCTGGCGTCGTAGCGGAATCCCATCTTCTTGCCCGCCTTGATCAGGTTCTTCTGCCCCTCCAGGCAGGGGGCGCGGCCGCCCACGAGCTCCTTGCCGTAGTCGAAGGGCAGTGGTTCGCCGTCCCGCAGGCCGGTGTTGGTCTTCCAGTGTTTGACGAACGACACGGCCTGCCGGGTCTCGTCGATCCACTCTTTGGGGCTCCAGGTGCCCACCCCGTCGTCCGGGCCGCAGAAGTGGCCGTTGAAGTGGGTGCCGATCTCGTTGCCTTCGAGCCAGGCGGCGCCGAGTTGCTCGACGGTGTCCTTCACGCCCTTGATATCGTTGAAGCCGATGGCCGAGGAGCCGCGCGAATGTCGCGGCGGATCGTAGAGGTCCTGCTTCTTGGTAGGCAGCATGTAGACGCCGCTGAGGAAGTACGTCATCGTCGCGTCGTACTTCTTGGCGACGGCGCGGAAGCGGGAGAAGAGCTTCTGGCCGTCCTGGCCCGCGCCGTCCCACGAGAAGACGACGAACTGCGGTGGCTTGTCGCCCGGTTTGAGGCGCCGGGGGCTGAGCTGCCCCGGCTGCGGTCCGGTGTAGGAGGTCGATCCGTCACCGATGAGCCGGCCCTGTTTCCCGCCCCGCTTGGGGTGCTTGGGCGCCGCCGGCCCGTTCCGCTGCGCGTCGCGGTCCGTCCGCGGCTGGCCTGGGTTTCCCGAGCGCTGCGAGTCGTGCGAGCTCCCCGTGCAGTTGGCCAACGCGGCCAGCACGGCCATGACGGCCAACCCTGCAGTGACGTTTCTTCTGGCCCTCATGCCGCCACCTCGCCTCTCTCGTCGTTCCGCGTCGTGGGAGCGCGGAACGAGAGCCAAGCTCGCACGGAACGGAGAAAAGACAGAGCATGACAAGCCATTTCAAATGATTATTCACCCGTAAGGTGGAATATAGACCTGTTCTACCCGAAAAGACTTCCTGCCGACTTTACTCAGCATTACGATTCATTTACCAATGCTTGGGGGTCGATGCCGGGCTTGGGAATCAGACCGCAGTACGCCGTGACCCACGGCCGCGCTCTCATGCGCGGCCGCGAAGCCCCGGAGGAGACGGGAATGTCGCAGCTCTTGAACCGGATCGGCGGGGTCTCCTGCCGACGGGACCTTTCCGCCTCGATCGTCATCTTTCTGATCGCGATCCCGCTCTCCCTCGGGCTCGCGCTGGCCACAGGCGCCCCACTGCAGGCCGGTTTGGTCTCCGCCGTCGTGGGCGGAATCGTGGCCGGGCTGCTCGGGGGCGCCCCTCTCCAGGTGAGCGGCGCCGCGACCGGCCTGGTCGTGGTCACCGCCGATCTCGTGCAGCGCTACGGCTGGCGCACCACCTGCGCGATCACTGTGCTCGCCGGCGCGGCGCAACTGGTCTTCGGCGCCCTGCGGGTGGCGCGGGCCGCGCTCGCGATCAGCCCAGCCATCGTCCATGGGATGCTCGCGGGCATCGGTGTCGTCATCGCGGTCGGCCAGCTGCATGTGGTGCTCGGCGACAGCCCCGACAGCTCAGTGATCGACAACATCACCGCGCTGCCCACGGAGTTGAGACATCCGCACCCGGCCGCCCTTCTGGTGGGTGCGATCACCGCCGCGGTGCTCGTGCTGTGGCCCTGGCTGCCGGGGAAGGCCGGGCGGGTCGCACGTACCGTGCCGGCGGCACTCGTCGCCGTCGTCGCGGCCACCGCGGTGAGCGCGGGCATGACGGTGCCGCGCGTCGATCTGCCGTCCTGGGAGGTCCCGGCGCTACCCGGGCTTCCGGAGGGGCCAGTGCTCGGGCTGGTCGCCGCCGTGCTGACGGTCACTTTGGTCGCGAGCATGGAATCGCTGCTGTCCGCCGTCGCCGTCGACCGGCTGCAGACCGCGGGACCCGGCCCGCGGACGGAGGCGCCGGGCGTGGCTCCGCACCCGGCGCCGGAAAAGCAGCCGACCCGGCTGGACCGTGAGCTGGTCGGGCAGGGCACGGCCAACATGGTCTCCGGGCTCCTGGGCGGGCTGCCGATCGCGGGAGGCGCGATCCGCGGCTCGGCGAACGTCCGGGCCGGTGCCGTGACCCGCCGGTCCACGGTGCTCCATGGCGTATGGGTGGCGCTGTGCGCGGGGCTGCTCGCCGGGGTGCTCGAGCTGATTCCGCTCGCGGCGCTCGCCGCGCTGGTCATGGTCGTCGGCGTGAAGATGGTCAGCTTCGCGCACATCAAGAACGTGCAGCGGAACCGGGAGTTCCCGGTGTACGCGGCGACGCTGGGCGCGGTCGTCCTGCTGGGCGTATTGCAGGGGGTGGTGGTCGGGATCGTGGTCGCGGTCGTGACGGCGCTGCGCCGGCTGGCCCACACCCGGATCACCCTGGCCGAGGAGGCCGGGCTGCACCGGGTGCGGGTGAGCGGGCAGCTGACGTTTCTGGCGGTGCCCCGGCTCAGCCGGGCCCTGGCGCAGCTGCCGGCCGGGGCGAGCGTGGTGGTGGAGCTGGGCGGCTGGTTCATGGACCACGCCGCGTATGACGCGCTGCAGTCCTGGGCCGAGGGGCATCGGGCGCGCGGCGGCTGGGTCAGGCTCGGCGGCCGGTCGGGGCGGCCGATCGCCGAGCCGGCCAGCGCTCATGCCTGCCGGCCGTGGACACCCTGGCGCAACCATCACTGCACCCGTCCTGCCCCGACGGCCGTGCAGAACGGCGGAGGGCAGCTGCTCGGCGGGGTGAGCGCCTTCCAGCGGCACACCGCGCCGCTGGTGCGGGAGGAGTTGGCGCGGCTCGCGCGGGAGGGGCAGCGGCCCACTCAGCTCTTCTTGACCTGCGCCGACTCCCGGCTGGTGACCAGCATGATCACCTCGAGTGGGCCCGGCGATCTGTTCACCGTGCGCAATGTGGGCAATCTGGTGCCACCGCCCGGCTCCGGGGATGCCTGTGACTCGGTGGGCGCGGCCCTCGAATACGCGGTGGAGGTGCTGAAGGTCGGCAGCATCACGGTGTGCGGACACTCTGGATGCGGGGCGATGCAGGCGCTGCTCGGCCCGGCGGTGCCCGCACCGTCCGGCAAGCAGACGCCGCACGGCAGGCAGTCGCCGTCCGGGACGCAGACACCACCTGGGGCGCAGACACCATCGGGCAGGCAGATGCCGCCCGTGGCACAGACACCATCCAGCAGGCAGACGCCGCATGGGACGCACGTGCCGGCCGTCGCACAGACGCCGCTTGCGCGATGGCTGCGCCATGGGCGCCCGAGCCTGGCCCGTATGGAGCGGATCGGGCGGCTGGGGCGCGGGGAGGTGGCGCTCGGGGACAGGCCCGTGGCCGATGAGCTGGAGCGGCTGGCGTTGGTCAATGTGGTGCAGCAGCTCGACCATCTGATGGCGCACGGTTGTGTGGCCCGCCGGGTGGCGGAGGGCGGGCTGGTGCTTCAGGGGATGTACTTCCACGTGGGGGAGGCTCAGGCGTATGTGCTGGAGGCCGGGGGAGCGGGCAGATTCTCGGCTGTGCGGCCGGATCATGGCGCCGCAGCGGGTGCCTGTGCGAGCGGCGGGGCCGCGGCGGCAGGCTTGGGCGGCGGTTCCCTGGCCGGGGGCGTGGGACTCATGTGATTACAGGTCTAAACCAATTTTTGCCGACGACCCTTGTCAGGGTGCACCGCGGGCTGATGAGCTATGGCCTGGGACACAACGGTCACCCTGGGAAAGGGAGATGTCGTGAGCAACGAAAGCCTGGCCAACCTTCTTCGGGAGGAGCGTCGCTTCGCTCCACCCGCCGACCTGGCCGCCAACGCCAATGTCACGGCGGAGGCGTATGAGCGGGCGAAGGCTGACCGCCTGGGCTTCTGGGCCGAGCAGGCCCGTCGGCTGACCTGGGCCGTCGAGCCGACCGAGACGCTGGACTGGTCGAACCCGCCGTTCGCGAAGTGGTTCGCCGACGGCAAGCTCAATGTGGCGTACAACTGCGTCGACCGCCATGTGGAGAACGGGCTGGGCGACCGGGTGGCCATCCACTTCGAGGGCGAGCCCGGTGACACCCGCTCCGTCACGTACGCCGAGTTGCAGCGCGAGGTCTCCAAGGCGGCGCATGCCCTGACCGAGCTCGGGGTCCGGACCGGTGACCGGGTCGCGATCTATCTGCCGATGATCCCGGAGACCGTCGTCGCGATGCTGGCCTGTGCTCGCATCGGCGCCCCCCACTCCGTGGTCTTCGGCGGCTTCTCGGCCGACGCTCTCGCCACCCGCATCGAGGACGCCGACGCCCGGGTCGTGATCACAGCGGACGGCGGCTACCGCCGCGGCAAGCCCTCCGCGCTCAAGCCCGCCGTCGACGAGGCCCTGACCCGTCCGGGCACCGAGAACGTGCGCAATGTGCTGGTGGTCCGCCGCACCGGCCAGGAGGTGGCCTGGGCCGAGGGCCGCGATGTGTGGTGGCATGAGCTCGTCGACCGCCAGCCGGAGCAGCACACCCCCGAGGCGTTCGAGGCCGAGCACCCGCTCTTCATCCTCTACACCTCGGGCACCACCGGTAAGCCCAAGGGCATCCTGCACACCACCGGCGGCTACCTCACCCAGGTCTCCTACACCCACCACTCCGTCTTCGACCTCAAGCCGGAGTCGGATGTGTACTGGTGCACGGCCGACGTCGGCTGGGTCACCGGCCACTCGTACATCGTCTACGGACCGCTGTCCAACGGTGCGACCGAGGTGCTCTACGAGGGCACCCCGGACACCCCGCATCAGGGCCGTTGGTGGGAGATCGTCCAGAAGTACGGCGTCACGGTCTTCTACACCGCCCCGACCGCGATCCGCGCCTGCATGAAGTGGGGCGACGACATCCCGGCCAAGTTCGACCTGTCCTCGCTGCGCATCCTCGGCTCGGTCGGCGAGCCGATCAACCCCGAGGCATGGGTCTGGTACCGCAAGCACATCGGCGCGGACAAGACGCCCGTGGTCGACACCTGGTGGCAGACCGAGACCGGCGGGATGATGATCAGCCCGCTGCCGGGCGTCACCGAGACCAAGCCCGGTTCGGCTCAGGTCCCGCTCCCCGGCATCTCCGCCACCGTCGTCGACGACGATGCCAACGAGGTGCCGGACGGCTCCGGCGGCTACCTCGTCCTCACCGAGCCCTGGCCGTCCATGCTCCGCACCATCTGGGGCGACGACCAGCGCTATCTGGACACCTACTGGTCGCGCTTCGCCAACCGCTACTTCGCGGGCGACGGCGCCAAGAAGGACGACGACGGCGATATCTGGCTGCTCGGCCGGGTCGACGACGTCATGCTGGTCTCCGGCCACAACATCTCCACGACCGAGGTGGAGTCGGCGCTCGTCTCACACCCCAAGGTCGCCGAGGCCGCGGTCGTCGGGGCCACCGACCCCCAGACCACCCAGGCCATCTGCGCCTTCGTCATTCTGCGCGGCGGCGCCGCGGAGGGGGACGGTCTGGTCGAGGAGTTGCGGGCCCACGTCTCCAAGCACCTCGGCCCGATCGCCAAGCCCAAGCGGATTCTGCCGGTGGCCGAGCTGCCCAAGACCCGCTCCGGCAAGATCATGCGCCGGCTGCTGCGCGATGTCGCCGAGAACCGCACCCTCGGGGATGTCACCACCCTCACCGACTCATCCGTCATGGAGCTCATCCAGAGCAAGCTGCCGTCCGCCGCCAGCGAGGACTGACCCGGTCCCCCGCGCGGTCCAGCACAGCGGCCGCGCGGCAGAGCCGTATATCGGCACATACGTATACAGGAAACGGAGGGCGCCCGGCCTGGCGGGGCGCCCTCCGGGCATTCCGGCTAGGGTGGAAAGCCATCGCGTCAAGAACGCGATAAGAACAAGTTTTCGAGGGCGCGCCGGGAAGTCTGGTCGGCACACACCACACGTGTATCCACACGCGTGCATATGTCCGTCCGCCCCAGGAGGCTCCCCGTGGCCGCGCCCATCCGCCGCAAGTTCCTCGGACGTCTGTCGCTGCCCGAGCGGACCTTCGTCACCGACGCCCTGCGCACGGAAACCGTCGGCGGCATCATCCTGCTGGTCGCCGCCATCGCCGCGCTGTTCCTCGCCAACACCCCGCTCAGCGGCCTCTACCAGGACGTCAGAGACTTCTCCTTCGGCCCCGACGCGCTGCATCTGCGGCTGTCGATCGGCTCCTGGGCCGCGGACGGCCTGCTCACCATCTTCTTCTTCGTGGCCGGCATCGAGCTCAAGCGTGAGCTGATCGCGGGCGAACTGCGCGACGCCAAGGCGGCCGCGCTCCCCGTCGTGGCAGCGATATGCGGCATGGCCATGCCCGCCCTCGTCTATGTGGTCGTGGGCGCGGCCGGGGGCGGAAACCTCAGGGGATGGGCGGTGCCCACCGCCACCGATATCGCCTTCGCCCTCGCCGTGCTCGCCGTCATCGGCACCGCCCTGCCCGCCGCCCTGCGCGCGTTTCTGCTCACCCTCGCGGTCGTGGACGACCTCGGCGCGATCCTGATCATCGCGATCTTCTATACGACGCATATCGACTTCGTCGCCCTCGGCCTGGCCTTCGCCGGTCTCGTCGTGTTCTGGACGCTGCACCGCAAGGGCATACGCGGCGCATACATCTATGTCCCGCTGGCCTTCGTCATCTGGGCGCTGATGCATGCGAGCGGGGTGCACGCCACGATCGCCGGCGTCGCCATGGGCCTGATGCTGCGCTGCACCGTGCGCGAGGGCGAGGAACGCTCCCCCGCCGAGCGCATCGAGCATCGGGTGCGCCCGCTGTCGGCCGGACTCGCCGTCCCGCTGTTCGCCCTCTTCGCCGCCGGGGTCCCGGTCTCCGGCGAAGCCATCGGGCAGGTCTTCTCCCGTCCCGAGACGCTCGGCGTCGTCCTCGGCCTCGTCGTGGGCAAGACCATCGGCGTCTTCGGCGGCTCCTGGCTCGCCGCCCGCTTCACCAAGGCGGAGCTGAACGAGGACCTGGCCTGGGCGGATGTGTTCGCGATCGCCTCGCTCGCCGGAATCGGCTTCACCGTCTCCCTGCTCATCGGCGAGCTGGCCTTCCCCGCCGACCCCACACTCGCCGCCGAGGTGAAGGCAGCAGTGCTCATCGGCTCGCTGCTCGCCGCGGTCGTCTCGGGCGTCCTGCTGAAGATGCGTAACAACACCTACCGGAAGCTGTGCGAGGAAGAGGAGCGGGACGAGGACCAGGACGGCATCCCCGATATCTACGAACTCGACAGCCCGGCGTACCACCTTCGGATGGCCGCGATCCACGAGGCCAAGGCCGCCGAGCACCGTCGACTTGCCGAAGTGGCTGCCGCATCCGACTCCGGTGACGATGGTCCGGCATGATCTGAGAGGCTTGACGACCGCGGAGCGGCGCAGAAGACGTGGCAGACGCGCAAGACGAGAGCAAGACGACGAGTAAGACGAACAAGACGACGCGTACGACGGCGCGTAAGACGTGCGAGAGCAGAGGGAGATGGCGATGAGCGCAGCCGACGACGGCGGCAACCGCAGCCTCGGCCAGCTGGTGGCCACGGCGACCACCGAACTGTCCGCGCTGGTGCACGACGAGATCGCGCTGGCCAAGGCCGAATTCCGGGACAGCGCCCGGCGCACCCTGTTCGGCAGCGGCGCGGCCATCGTGGCGGGGGTGCTGCTGCTGTTCTCGCTGCCGGTGCTGAGCTTCGCCCTCGCCTACGGCCTGCGCGCCTGGACCGGCCTCGGCCTCGCCTGGTGCTTCCTGATCGTGGGTGGCATCTATTGGCTGATCGCCGGGATCCTCGGCGGCTTCGCGCTCGCCAAGTTCAAGCGGGTCAAGGCGCCGAAGAAGTCCATGGCCTCGGCCAAGGAGACGGCGTCCGTGCTGGGCAGCGTCAAGCCACACCCGCGCGCCGCGGCCAATGGCGGCCGCCCGGCACGGGATGTGACACGCTCGACCGCATGACGGCCCCTGACACCTCCGCCTCGGTCGTACGGCTCGACGGACCCTGGACCCATCGGGACGTCGCGGCCAACGGCGCGCGCTTCCATATCGCCGAGCTGGGTGACGGCCCGCTGGTCCTGCTGCTGCACGGCTTTCCGCAGTTCTGGTGGGCCTGGCGGCACCAGCTGACCGCCCTGGCCGAGGCCGGCTTCCGGGCGGTGGCGATGGATCTGCGCGGGGTGGGCGGCAGCGACCGTACGCCCCGGGGCTACGACCCGGCCAACCTCGCCCTCGACATCACCGGGGTGGTCCGCTCGCTCGGCGAGCCCGACGCCGCACTCGTCGGCCATGACCTGGGCGGATATCTCGCCTGGACGGCCGCGGTGATGCGGCCGAAGCTGGTCAGGCGGCTCGCGGTGGCCTCCATGCCGCATCCGCGGCGCTGGCGCTCGGCCATGCTGCGGGACGTCAAGCAGAGCGCGGCCAGCTCTTACGTATGGGGCTTCCAGCGGCCCTGGCTGCCCGAGCGGCAGCTGACCGCGGACGACGGGGCGCTGGTGGGGCGGTTGATCCGGGACTGGTCGGGGCCGCGGCTGCCCGAGGACCAGGCCGTGGAGATCTACCGGCGGGCGATGACCATCCCGTCGACGGCACACTGCTCGATCGAGCCGTACCGCTGGATGGTGCGGTCGCTGGCGCGGCCGGACGGTTTCCAGTTCAACCGGCGGATGCGGCGGCCGGTGCAGGTGCCCACGCTGCATCTGCACGGGTCACTCGACCCGGTGATGCGCACCCGCAGCGCGGCGGGTTCCGGGGAGTACGTGGAGGCGCCCTACCGCTGGCGGCTCTTCGACGGCCTCGGGCACTTCCCGCACGAGGAGGATCCGGTCGCCTTCTCCACCGAGCTGATCAACTGGCTCAAGGATCCCGAGCCCGACCGCTGAGGCCACGGATCGCCCGTTCCGCGTACAAGCCGCCGACTCGGTGTCCGCATGCTGTCCGCTGTCGGCACATTGAGCGAACACCTGTTTTTCGAACAGCCACTTGCCTGGAGCATAGGCCAATTGCCGCAGCCAGCGGCGATTACGGACCTTGGGCCCCGGGCAGAGACCCAGGTATGGGCTGGACGCACGACTACCGTGACGCACCAAGCGACCGCGGCTCTGACGCCGCCGCTGCTGCTGCCAATACCGCGCTGAGCGTTTCCGAGCGGGGCGGTCCCGGGCCTTCCGGAGGCCATGACCCCGATATGGGGATCCCGCGCATCATCCGCCGCAGGGCCCGCTGGGTCTCGGCTCGGCTGCGCCATCCACGCGGCCGTCAGTAGCGGCCGTTCACACAGCGCGACATAACACGCACTGTGGCCGCGAGGCTTCTCCCGGCCACAGGGGAACGATCAGCGGGGTCGGCGTTACAGCGCGCAGCCCTTGGTGTCCACCGGGGCCTGTGCCGTACGGCCCTGCTCGGCGTCCTGGCGCACCTCGTCCGCGGTCAGCGCGTACCCGGTGTCCGCGTTGTCGAGGGACTTGGCGAAGACCACGCCGTACACCCGGCCCTGCGGGGTGAGCAGCGGGCCGCCGGAGTTGCCCTGCCGCACGGTCGCGAACAGTGAGTAGACGTCGCGCTGCACATTGCCGTCGTGGTAAATATCCGGGCCCTTGGCCTCGATACGGTCGCGGACGCGGGCCGCGCGCACGTCAAACGCGCCGTTCTCGGGGAATCCGGCGACGATCGCGCCGTCGCCGCTGCGCGCGTCGCCCTCGGCGAACTTCAGCGCGGGCGCGTTCAACGAGGGCACGTCCAGGACGGCGATATCGCGCTTCCAGTCGTAGAGCACGACCCTCGCCTCGTAGAGCCGGCCCTCGCCGCCTATCTGCACGGTCGGGTGGTCGACCCCGCCGACGACATGGGCGTTGGTCATCACCCGATGCCGCGCGAAGACGAAACCGGAGCCCTCCAGGACCTTGCCGCAGCTGGGGGCGGTGCCGACGACCTTGACGATGCTCTGCTTGGCGTCGGTGGCCACCGGGCTCGAGGCGAGCGCCGGGTCCGGCGCCGGTACGGAGGTGATGGGCTCGTTCGAGAAGGGCGAGAAGACCTGCGGGAAGCCGTTCTGCGCGAGCACCGAGCGGAAGTCGGAGAACCAGGTGGTCGCCTCGTCCGGGACCACCCGGGAGACCCCGAACAGCACCTTGGAGTTATTGACCTCCTTGCTCACGGTGGGCAGCGAGGAGCCGGCCAGGTAGTAGCCGATCAGCCAGGCGACCAGAAGCATCGCCATCACGTTGACCAGCGCGCCGCCGGTCGCGTCCAGGGCGCGCGCCGGTGACCAGGTGATGTGACGGCGCAGCTTGTTGCCCAGGTGGGTGGTGGCGGCCTGGCCGACCGAGGCGAACACGATCACCAGCACGACCGCCATGACCGCGCCGAAGGTGCCCGGGGACGCCTGATCGGTGGTGCCGTCCCAGATCACCGGCAGCAGGTAGACCGCGGCGAGGCCACCACCGATGAAGCCGATCACCGACAGAACGCCGACGACGAAGCCCTGGCGGTAACCGACGACCGCGAACCACACGGCGGCGAGCAGCAGCAGGATGTCCAGCACATTCACCGGGACACCGTCTCATGCACGCCAGTCGAGCGGGACGCGGTTGTCACGGTTCCAAGGTCTTTCCCAGCCCGCGTAGTGCAAGATCCGGTCAATCACTCCGGCCGTGAATCCCCAGACCAAAGCCCCTTCGACGAGGAAGCAGGGGCCGGTGTGACCGCTCGGGTGGACGGTGGTCGCCCGATGCGCCGGATCCGTGAGATCCGCCACGGGCACGGTGAAGACCCGGGCCGTCTCGGCGGGGTCGACGGGCCGGATCGGGCTGGGCTTGCGCCACCAGCCGAGCACCGGGGTCACCACGAAGCCGCTCACCGGGATGTAGAGCCGCGGCAGCACCGCGAAGAGCTGCACTCCGGCCGGGTCCAGGCCCGTCTCCTCCTCGGCCTCGCGCAGCGCCGCGCGCACCGGACCGACCCCTTCCGGATCGCCGTCCTCCGGGTCTAGCGCGCCCCCAGGGAAGGACGGCTGGCCCGCATGCGAGCGCAGCGAGCTCGCACGCTCCAGAAGCAGCAGCTCGGGCCCGCGCTCGCCCTCCCCGAACAGCACCAGGACGGCGGAGGGGCGGCCGCCGCCCCGCGCGGGCGGCAGAAACCGGCTCAGCTGCCGGGCCTCCACCGTCTCCGCGGCGCGGGCCACGGGCATCAGCCATTCGGGCAGCCCATCACTGGTCACACCGGCCATACCGCCGTACGTGCTCGTCACTCGGCGGCCTCCACGGGAGCGGCCGATCCGGCCGACCCCAGGGAAGCGGCCGTCTCCAGAGGAGCGGCGGCTTCCAGTGAGGCGGTGGCCCCCAGAGGGGCGGCGGCCCGGCCCGGATAGTCGGTCGGCGGCCGCAGGCGCTGCCCCGGCTGGCCGCCCAGCTCGTACTTCAGCAGCTTCTTCGCCTTGTCCGGATCCGTCTCCCCCTCCCCGTACGACGGGCACAGCGGGGCGATCGGGCAGGCGCCGCAGGCGGGCTTGCGGGCATGGCAGACACGGCGGCCGTGGAAGATGATCCGGTGCGAGAGCATCGTCCACTCGCTCTTCGGGAAGAGCGCGGCGATCTCCGCCTCGACCTTCTCCGGGTCCTCCTGACCGGTCCATTTCCAGCGCCGCACCAGCCGCCCGAAGTGAGTGTCCACGGTCAGTCCCGGCACCCCGAAGGCGTTTCCGAGGACCACATTGGCCGTCTTGCGCCCGACGCCCGGCAGCGTCACCAGGTCCTCCAGGCGGCCGGGCACCTCGCCGTCGAAGCGGTCCCGCAGCGCGGCGGACAGCCCCAGCAGGGACTTCGCCTTGGCCCGAAAGAAGCCCGTCGGCCGGATCAGCTGCTCCAGGCCCTCGGGGTCGGCGGCGGCCATGTCCTCGGGCGTCGGATAGGCGGCGAACAGGGCGGGGGTGGTCTGGTTGACCCGCAGGTCGGTGGTCTGGGCGGACAGGACCGTGGCGACCAGCAGCTGGAAGGGGTTCTCGAAGTCCAGCTCGGGGTGCGCGTACGGATACAGGTCGGCGAGCTCGCGATTGATCCGGCGGGCCCGGCGGACGAGTGCGAGCCGGGATTCGGGGCGGGCGACGGCGGTCTTCCGCGCTCCGGTCACGCCAGCGCCCTTATCGCCTTTGGCACCTTTGTTGTCTTTGGTGGCTTCAGTGGCTTTTGTTCGCTTGATTGTTTTGTGTGGATTTGCCGTTTCCGCCGGCTCGGCCGACTCTTGTTCGCCCACAGCGGAATTACGAGGTGCGCTCACCCGTCCGGCCCCCTTGCCCCGTGCTTTCACCGGCCTATTGGACACCCAGCCAGCCTAAGCCCCGGCACTGACATACGCTCCGACCACAGGAAAGAGCCGCTCAATCGGACCCCTGCCGTACAGTGCCGCAGGCAGGTGCGTCAAACTTGTGATTGATCGCACTGTTTTACCGTCCGGCATCATGGGGACGACGGTCCCCTGTGCATGTCGACAAGGAGAGTCTCGTGGACGACGTTCTGCGGCGCGCCCCGCTTTTCGCGGCGCTCGATGACGAGCAGGCCGCTGAGCTGCGCGCCTCCATGGGAGAGGTGACCCTCGCACGAGGTGACGCCCTCTTCCACGAAGGGGACCCGGGCGACCGCCTGTACGTGGTCACCGAAGGCAAAGTGAAGCTCCACCGCACCTCTCCCGACGGCCGCGAGAACATGCTGGCCGTACTCGGGCCCGGCGAGCTGATCGGCGAGCTGTCGCTCTTCGACCCCGGTCCGCGCACCGCCACCGCCACCGCCCTCACCGAGGTCAAGCTGCTCGGCCTCGGCCACGGCGACCTGCAGCCGTGGCTGAACGCCCGGCCCGAGGTCGCCACGGCGCTGCTGCGCGCGGTCGCCCGGCGCCTGCGCAAGACCAATGACCAGATGTCCGACCTGGTCTTCTCGGATGTCCCCGGGCGTGTCGCCCGCGCGCTCCTCGACCTCTCGCGCCGCTTCGGCGTGCAGTCGGAGGAGGGCATCCACGTCGTCCACGACCTCACACAGGAAGAGCTGGCCCAGCTGGTCGGCGCCTCGCGTGAGACGGTCAACAAGGCGCTCGCCGACTTCGCGGGCCGCGGCTGGCTGCGGCTGGAGGCGCGCGCGGTGATCCTGCTGGACGTCGAGCGGCTCGCCAAGCGGTCCCGCTGACGCGTTACGAGGAGGGCCCTCGCCGGCTGCGATAGCCACGCGGCGGTAGCCGCATATCGATTGCAGTCGGCGAGGGCCCTCCTCGTATTTCCGCGCGTGGCGCGCCAAAAGCCCGGCACCAGGCACCAGGCACCCAGCTTCAGATCAGGCCGTGCTCGCCCAGATACTCCAGCTGGGCGCGGACCGACAGCTCCGCCGCCGGCCACAGCGACCGGTCCACATCCGCGTACACATGCGCCACGACCTCCGAGGGCGTGCGGTAGCCGCTCTCCACGGCCGTCTCCACCTGCGCCAGCCGGTTGGCCCGGTGCGCGAGGTAGTACTCCACCGCGCCGCGTGCGTCGTTCAGCACCGGCCCGTGCCCCGGCAGCACGGTGCTCACCCCGTCGTCCACCGTCAGCGAGCGCAGCCGCCGCAGCGAGTCCAGATAGTCGCCGAGCCGCCCGTCCGGATGCGCCACCACCGTCGTACCGCGCCCCAGCACCGTGTCACCGGTCAGGACCGCGGCGTCCGCCGGAAGGTGGAAGGAGAGCGAGTCGGCGGTGTGGCCGGGCGTGGGCACCACCCGCAGCTCCAGCCCGCCGGTGGTTATGACGTCGCCTGCCCCCAGCCCCTCCTCCCCCAGCCGCAGCGCCGGGTCCAGGGCCCGTACGCGTGTACGCGTCAGCTCGGCGAAGCGCGCCGCGCCCTCCGCGTGGTCCGGGTGGCCGTGGGTGAGCAACGTCAGCGCGACCCGCTTGCCCGCCTGCTCCGCCGTGGCCAGGACGTCCTTGAGGTGGGCGTCGTCGAGCGGGCCCGGGTCGATGACGACGGCCAGGCCGGAGTCCGGCTCGGAGACGATCCAGGTGTTGGTGCCGTCGAGCGTCATCAGGGAGGGGTTCGGCGCCAGGACGCACACCGCCCGGTCGGTGGCCGGGCCGCCGATGGCACCGCCTCTCGGCTGGCCGGGCAAGGATGCCGCGTACGTCATCAGGTCGCTCCCCCCATGGGTCCGGGTCCCGTGGGAATGTGCTTGGTGAACTCGTCATGCCCCGGCCAGCTCAGTACGACCTGGCCCTCCTCCAGCCGCGCCCGCGCCAGTACGGGCGTGAGGTCCCGGTCCGGGGCCGCCGCCAGGACGTCCGCGACCGCGCCGTACGGCTCCAGATCGCGCAGGGTCGCGATGGTCGGCGGCATCATCAGCAACTCGCCCCGGTCATACCCCGCGGCCGCCTCGGCGGGCCGGATCCAGACGGTGTGGTCCGCCTCGGTCGAGGCGTTACGGGTGCGCTGCCCGTGCGGCATGGCGGCCACGAAGAACCAGGTGTCGTAGCGGCGCGGCTCGAACTCCGGGGTGATCCAGCGGGCCCAGCACCCGAGCAGGTCCGAACGGAGCACGAGCCCGCGGCGGTCCAGGAAATCGGCGAACGACAGCTCCCGGGCGACCAGCGCCGCGCGGTCCGCGTCCCACTCCTCGCCCGTCGTATCCGCGACGACCGTATGCGGCGTCGGGCCCGCGAGCAGCACGCCCGCCTCCTCGAAGGTCTCCCGGACCGCCGCGCACACGATGGCCTGGGCCGCCGTCCCGTCGTCGGCCGAGAGGCCCAGCCGCCGCGCCCACTCCCGGCGCGAGGGCCCGGCCCAGGCCACCCCGCGCTCGTCACGCGGGTCCACCGAGCCGCCCGGATACGCGTACGCCCCGGCGGCGAAGGCCATGGAGGTCCGTCTGCGCAGCATGTGCACGGCGGGGCCCTCGGCCCCGTCGCGCAGCAGCAGCACGGTGGCCGCACGGCGCGGGGCCACCGGGGTGAGCTCGCCGGCCGCCAGCCGCCGGATGCGCTCCGGCCAGTCGGGCGGATACCACTGACCATTCGTAGTGGACATGGCCGGATGCTATGCGCTGGCGCGCGGATGTTCGAGGGGCCCGGGGGCGGCGCGCCGCCTCACGGCTCGACGAAGCCGCCTCAGGGCACGACGAAGCCGCTTCAGGGCGCCGTGAAGCCGCCTCAGGACGCGGTGAAACGGAACGCCTGGTTCGCCTCGCCGGTGCAGGTGTTCTGAATCGCCTCGGCGCCCTCCGTACGGGGCGGCAGGATCCCGATGCACAGCCCGCTGTGGACCGGGCGCAGCCGGAAGCCGCCATGGGAGGGCTCCAGCCGGAACTTCATGTTGTCCGCGTTTGTGCAGTCGCGCGGGGCGAGCAGGGCGCCCGACCCCATCGCGTTATTGTCGACGGCCAGGCAGCCGAGGCCCTTGCCCTCACCGGGGTGGTACCACTGGATGCGGTAGACGCCGTCGCCGACCGCGTCCAGGGACACGCGGGGCAGCGGGACGTCGGCGCACGGCATCTGAGCCGCGATCTCCTTCCTCCCGGTCTTGCGTTCCCGGCCCTCGGTGAGGCAGAGGCCGGGGGCCGAGAGGGGATGGATCCGCGTCGGGCCCGCGGCGGGCAGCCGGGGCTTGGAGGCGGCGCCCGTGGCCGTCGGCTCGGGCTTCGACGAGGAAGCGTCGCGGGTCGGCGACGTGGTCGGGGTGTCGTCGGCGACGGGCTTCTTGGTGTCCGGCGTCTCCGAGTTGTCCGAGGTATCCGGGGTCTTCGATGTGTCCGAGATATCCGAAGGCGCGTCGGCGTCCTTGGACGACCCGCCGCCTGACGAACTGGAGCCGGCTCCTGACCGGGCGTCGGGGTCGCCGCCGTCGGAGCCGGAGAACGGCCCGTAAGCCAGCAGCAGCACCCCGATGGCGGCGGCAAGACCGACCGCGAGCGTGGGCAGATACCGCCTTCTCCACGCCGAGCCGGACTCGGGCTTCTCGGGTCCCGGGCCGGGCCCCTCGCCGGAGGCAAGCACCTCGGTCACCTCGGCCGGAGGGCCGATCTCGTGGCTCCGCTCGTTCGGGTCGGGCGGCGTAGGGCCGCCGGGCCGGGTCTCGGCGGTGTGGGCGGGTACGGGTCCGGGTGCGGGCGTTGGCGCGTGCCCGGCTGTGGCGTCGGTGGCGTCGGCTGCGTCGGGTTCCGGCGCGGCCTCAGAGAGGGCTACGGAGGCACCGTCGGAGGCGGGCGCGGAGGAGGCGGCGGGCTCGTCCGGGGCCGAGGCGGCCCCGGGACCGGCTATGGACAGCCGCCGACGGGCCGCCAGCCATACGGCCACCGTCTCCTCGTCCCCGCCACACGCCCGTACGAACGCGCCGAGAAGCTGCTCCCGGGGCAGGTCGTCCCGGCTGAGCGCGCCCGAGATGGTGGCGCGCGGCAGCACGTCCCCGGCGGCCTCCGCGTTCCGCTCCAGCTGGCGGTAGCTCAGATCGGCCCAGCTGCGCAACTGCCGCATCGCGACAACGAACTCGGCCGCAGTACGTGCCGCCTTCGGGTCAGGCCCCGTCTCCATGACCGCTCCTATGCGTTCAGGCTGTCCAAGCAGCCTAATGCGCATACGAGTTGGCCAGGGCATGTCTACGGACGACGTGTTCACGGTGAGGCGCTTCCCCTCGTCTCAGGATCCGGTATGGCGGTAGGCGACGACCTGCGAGGACGGGGCCCGACCGACCGCGGCCGCTCTGTCATCACGACCTCCTTCATGGGCCTCGCGATGGGCCCATGAAGGAGCGTTTTCTGTGCCGTGCCGTCCGGCAAGGTCTCCTGGCGTCCCGGACAGTCCGGGACTGTCCCACCTGGTCAGAGGCGCGCCCTGGACCGCTCAGCCCGCCCGGCGGCCTCCGGTGCAGGCGTCGGAGGGCGGATGTCAGTGGCGGGTGTCACCCTGACTGCATATGGACCTACGCGGGTCGGAAATCCGACGGAGAAGGAAAGCGGCCGCCAAGGGGACCGGTCGGGAAGGGAAGCGCCATGATCACCACTGACTATGTGCCCGGCTCCCCGTGCTGGGTCGACCTCGGGGCGCCCGATGTCGCCGCCGCGGCCCGCTTCTACGGCTCGGTCTTCGGCTGGCAGCTCGACCCGCCGGAGCTGGCGGCCGACGGATACGGCGTCTTCCGACTGGACGGAAAGAGCGTCGGCGGTCTGGGCCGGCTCACCCAGGAGGGGGCCCGTTCGGCCTGGATGATCTACTTCCAGACGCCCGATGCCGAGGCCACGACCGCGGCGGTCGAGCGGACCGGCGGCTCCATACGGGTCGCTCCGTTCGCCCAGGACGGCGAAGGCCGGATGGCGCAGCTGACCGATCCGCAGGGCGGCCAGTTCGCCGTCTGGCAGCCGGGGACGATGCGGGGCCTGGAGGCGGTGGACGTGCCGGGCTCCCTCTGCTGGATCGAGCTGTACACGACGGACGCGGCCGCCGCGAAGGAGTTCTACGGCTCCCTCTTCGGCTGGCAGACCCAGGACATGCCGCTGCCGGGCGACGGCGGGGCGTACACGCTGATCGCCCCGGCCGACCTGGGCCCCGAGCGCGCGCAGGGCGGCATCATGGGGCTCCCGGCGGACCATCTGGCGCTCACCGGCGGTCGGCCGTACTGGCACCCGGTGTTCGCGGTCGCGGACTGCGACGCCACCGTCGCCAAGGTCACCGCGGGCGGCGGCAGCGTGCAGATGGGCCCGGTGGACATGCCGGACGTGGGGCGGCTGGCCGTCTGCCTCGATCCGTCCAGCGCGGACTTCGTGGTGCTCGCCCCGGCGCCCGGCTGAGCCCGCGAAAACCGCACGCGAGGCCGCGTACGAAGCCGCGTACGAGAGCGGCCCACGAACGAGCCCATACCGACCGCCCACGACGACCGCACGGGCCTACCGCCCACGACGACTGCACGGGCCTACCGAGCATGCCCACTGTCCGGGCGGGCGGACCCGCTTCGGGCCCTGTCCGGACCTAGTCCGCGACCTCGACCTGGATCTCGACCTCGACCGGCGCGTCCAGCGGCAGCACCGCCACGCCCACGGCGCTGCGGGCGTGCACCCCCGCCTCGCCCAGCGCCTCGCCGAGCAGCTCGCTCGCGCCGTTGACGACGCCCGGCTGCCCGGTGAAGTCCGGGGCCGAGGCGACGAAGCCCACGACCTTCACGACCCGTACGACCTTGTCCAGGTCGCCGATGGCCGACTTGACCGCGGCCAGGGCGTTCAGCGCGCAGATCCGCGCCAGCTCCTTGGCCTCTTCCGGCGTCACCTCGGCGCCGACCTTGCCGGTCACGCCGAGCTTGCCGTCGACCATGGGCAGCTGGCCCGAGGTGTACACATACGCCCCGGAGCGGAGCGAGGGCACGTACGAGGCGAGCGGAGCCGCGACCTCCGGCAGGGTCAGGCCCAGCTCGGCGAGCTTGTCCTCGACCGCGCTCATGCGGCCTTCTCCCGCTTGAGATAGGCCACCAGCTGCTCGGGGTTGTTCGGCCCCGGCACGACCTGGACGAGCTCCCAGCCGTCCTCGCCCCAGGTGTCCAGGATCTGCTTTGTGGCGTGTACGAGCAGCGGCACGGTCGCGTATTCCCACTTGGTCATAGAGGCGACTGTAATGCCTGTCTGCCGGGGCCTGGTGCGTAGCCCGGACGACGACTGGTTAGGCTCCCCAGTGTGAGCAGGCTCCATGTCGTCAGTGGCAAGGGCGGAACCGGCAAGACCACGGTCGCCGCGGCACTCGCGCTGGCCCTCGCGGCCGACGGCAGGCGAACCCTGCTGGTCGAGGTCGAAGGCCGCCAGGGCATCGCACAACTCTTCGAGACCGAGGCGCTGCCCTACGAGGAGCGGAAGATCGCGAGCGCGCCGGGCGGCGGTGAGGTGCACGCGCTCGCCATCGACCCCGAGTTCGCGCTCCTCGACTACCTCCACATGTTCTACAAGCTGGGTTCGGCCGGACGGGCGCTGAAGAAGCTCGGCGCGATCGACTTCGCGACCACCATCGCCCCCGGGCTGCGGGACGTCCTGCTGACCGGCAAGGCGTGCGAGGCGGTGCGCCGTAAGGGCAAGGACGGCCGCTTCGTCTACGACTACGTCGTGATGGACGCGCCGCCGACCGGCCGGATCACCCGCTTTCTGAACGTCAACCACGAGGTGGCGGGGCTGGCCAGGACCGGCCCGATACACAATCAGGCGCAGGCCGTGATGCGCGTGCTGAAGTCCCCCGAAACGGCGGTCCATATGGTCACGCTGCTGGAGGAGATGCCGGTCCAGGAGACCGCGGACGGCATCGGGGAGCTGCGCGCCGACGGCCTGCCGACCGGTGCGGTCATCATCAACATGGTGCGGCCCGCGATCCTCGACCACGTGTCCGTCGACGCCGCCGCCAACGGCCGGCGCGCCGCCGTCGCCAAGGCTCTGTCCCAGGCGGGTCTTGGCGGTGCGCGCCGCGGTGGGCTCGCCGAGCGGCTGGTGGACCCGCTGCTGGAGCAGGCCCGCGAGCACGCGGAGCGGGTCGCCCTGGAACGGGCGCAGCGGGCGGAGCTGACGGGCCTGGAGCTGCCCCTGTACGAGCTGGAGCTGCTCACCGACGGCGTCGACCTGGCCGGCCTGTACCGGCTCGCTACGGATCTGCGTAAGCAGTGGCCGATGTGAGCCGCACGGGCGACCGCTGCGACACGAGCGGCGCGACACGAGCGACGCAATCCACACCATCAGCGCAATCGGCATGAACGGTACGAACGGGCGGTACGCGCCGTATGCGCCGTACGCAGGAGGCGGCAGAAGCATGGACATGGCACCGCGGCTGGACACCGACGCACTGCTGGCCGACCCCGAGACCCGCATCGTCGTGTGCTGCGGCTCCGGCGGCGTCGGCAAGACCACGACGGCCGCGGCCCTGGGCGTACGGGCCGCGGAGCAGGGCCGTAAGGCCGTCGTCCTCACCATCGACCCGGCCCGCAGGCTCGCGCAGTCGATGGGCATCGACGCGCTGGACAACGTGCCGCGCCGGGTCGAGGGCATCGACGGCGCGGCGGGCGGCGAGCTGCACGCCATGATGCTGGACATGAAGCGGACCTTCGACGAGTTCGTCGAGGCGCACGCCGACCCCGAGCGCGCCCGCGCGATCCTGGCTAACCCGTTCTACCAGTCACTTTCGGCCGGTTTCGCGGGCACGCAGGAGTACATGGCCATGGAGAAGCTGGGCCAGCTGCGGGCCCGCGACGAATGGGACCTGATCATCGTCGACACGCCGCCCAGCCGGTCGGCGCTGGACTTCCTGGACGCGCCCAAGCGCCTCGGCTCCTTCCTGGACGGGAAGTTCATCAAAATCCTGATGGCACCGGCGAAGGTCGGTGGCAGGGCGGGGATGAAGTTCCTGAACGTGGGCGTGTCGATGATGACCGGCACGGTCAGCAAGGTCCTGGGTGGGCAGCTGATGCGCGACGTACAGACCTTCGCGGCCGCCATGGACACGATGTTCGGCGGCTTCCGCACCCGCGCCGAGGCCACCTACCGGCTGCTGCAGGCGCCGGGTACGGCCTTCCTGGTGGTGGCGGCCCCGGAGCGGGACGCACTGCGCGAGGCGGCGTACTTCGTGGAGCGGCTGGCCGCGGACCGGATGCCGCTGGCGGGGCTGGTGCTGAACCGGGTGCACGGGAGCGGTGCCGTGCAACTCTCGGCGGAGCGGGCGCTGGCGGCCGCGGAGACGCTGTCCCTGGGCCTGGCGGAGCCATCGGGCGCTACGAACCCTGCGGGCGCGTCGAACCCAGTACGGTCAGCCGACACAACGGGCTCAGCCGACCCAGCGGGCTCGACAGACCTGGCAGACCCGGCCGACCCGGCGGGCGGGGCAGATGAGGTGAGCGAAGCCGAAGGCACGACCCTCACCGTCAACAGCCCAGAAAATCTTGCCGAAGACGGCATTGTCGACCCCGGTTCAGGGCATGCTCAAGAGCAGAACGCCTCAGCGGCGGACGACTCCTCGGCATCTGATCCCGACGGCTCCCCCACGTCGGCAGAGCGGCTGACCGTGGGGCTGCTCCGGCTGCACGCGGAGCGTATGCAGGTGCTCGCCCGAGAGCAGCGCACACACCATCGCTTCACGACACTGCACCCCGAGGTTCCCGTGGCGGAAGTGGCCGCGCTCCCCGGCGACGTACATGACCTCGCGGGGTTGCGAGCGATCGGCGAGCGCCTGGCGGAGCAGCCGGAGCGGCAGCCCGAGAGCGCGGCGGGCTAGCCGCGCGAGGGCATCACGGCACCCCGAACTCACGCGTGTGCACGTGACCGGCGACCGCCTGGGTCGTGACGTGGTGATGAGAGAAACGAAACGTCACACCGCCAGGTTGGATTGCCCTGACGGCCCAAGCGGTCCGAAAACGCAAGGACACAAGCGTCCCAACGCCCGCACGCTCTGAGGCCCTTGACCGACCGCTGACCGCCGACCGCCGGAACGTCAGCCGTCGAACCCGTCGAACATCGGCCGTCGGCCGCCCGAACGCCGACCGCCCGCTACCCGACGGCGGCGAAGCGCTCGTATTCCTCGTCGTCGAGCGGCAGGATGCCCGCCCCGCGCTCGTACTCGAGGCGCGCGGTCTCCAGCAGCCGGCGCCAAGAGGTGACCATGGGGCGGCGGCGCAGCAGCGCCCTCCGCTCACGCTCGGTCATGCCACCCCATACGCCGAACTCGACGCGGTTGTCCAACGCGTCGGCAAGGCACTCGGTGCGCACCGGACACCCGGTGCAGACCGCTTTGGCCCTGTTCTGTGCCGCGCCTTGAACAAATAGTTCATCTGGATCAGTCGTGCGACAGGCGGCCTGCGCACTCCAGTCGGTTACCCAGCCCATGCTGGCGCCGTCCTCTCCCGATTCGGAGCTCCCCCACGGCGACAAACGGCATATTCACCGTCGCCAGTTGAGGACGTTACGGAAGGCGGACAGGGTGCAACACCCCCTGCAGGCCCAATCTTGGATGGCCCGAACGGACTATGGGTACGCGGCAGATCACCCAACGGAGTGAGCTGACGACATGCGCGACTTACCGCATAGATAGGGGCAGTTCACCCACTCCAAAAGGGGCGGGATATGGCACAAGCTGACAAATAGGGCAGGTCTCATCACTCACTTGAGTGAGAGGGGTGATGGTGCTCAATCGCACCGAAGTGACTGGCGTGAATCAGCGTATGCGAACAGGTGGTCCCCTGTCCGGCGATTCGGCACGTAGGCTGCCCCCATGGGTAACAAGCGTTCGGGCGGAGGTCTGTCCCCCGCTCAGCAGGCCGCGAAGTTCCTCGGCGTCAGCGTGCTCGCGGGAGCGGTGCTGGCCGGGCTCGCGCTGCCCGCCGTCGGCGCGATCGGGCTCGCGGCCAAGGGAACGGTCGAGCAATTCGACGAAATTCCGGCCAATCTCAAGAGGCCGCCGCTCAGCGAGCGGACCACCATCCTGGACGCCAAGGGCGGCGAGATCGCGAAGGTCTACTCGCGCGACCGCACCATCGTGGACCTCAAGGACATCTCCCCGTACATGCAGCAGGCGATCATCGCGATCGAGGACGCACGCTTCTACGAGCACGGGGCGATCGACCCCAAGGGTGTGCTGCGCGCGCTCAACAACAACGCGCAGGACGGCGGCGTCTCCCAGGGCGCCTCCACGCTCACCCAGCAGTATGTGAAGAACGTCTTCGTGGAGGAGGCGTTCAACGACGAGAAGGCGGTCGCCGAGGCCCAGAAGAAGTCCATAGGCCGCAAGATCAAGGAGCTGAAGTACGCGATCCAGGTCGAGAAGGAGCTGGGCAAGAAGGGGATCCTGCAGAACTACCTCAACATCACCTTCTTCGGCCAGCAGGCCTACGGCGTCGAGGCGGCTTCCCAGCGCTACTTCAGCAAGCACGCCAAGGATCTGAAACTGGAGGAGGCCGCGCTGCTGGCCGGTCTCGTCCAGTCGCCCAGCACCTATGACCCGGTCAGCAACGCGGAGGTGGCCAAGGCCCGCCGCAACACCGTGCTGCAGCGCATGGCGGACGTGAAGGACATCACCCAGGCCCAGGCCGACGCGGCGAAGAAGAAGCCTCTCGGGCTCAAGGTCAGCTCGCCCAAGAACGGCTGCATCACGGCCGTGAGCGGCGCCGGGTTCTTCTGTGACTACGTCCGCGAGGTCTTCCTCAACGACCCGGTCTTCGGCAAGACCCGCGAAGAGCGCTCGCAGCGCTGGACCCGGGGCGGTCTGACGATCCGTACGACCCTGGACCCGAAGGCCCAGGAGTCGGTCCAGAACTCGATCAAGACCCATGTCTACAAGGACGACCCGGTCGCCACCGCCGTCACGCTCGTCCAGCCCGGCACCGGCAAGGTGGTCGCCATGGGCCAGTCCAGGCCGTACGGCTTCGGGGCCAACGACCTGACGATCAACCTGTCCGCGGACAAGGCCATGGGCGGCTCGAACTACGGCTTCCAGGTCGGCTCCACATTCAAGCCGATCACCGCCGCGGCCGCCCTCGAGCAGGGCAAGAAGCCGTACCAGCGCTACTCGTCCCCGTACGAGATGGACTACCCGAGCCCGGTCTCCACCTGCAACGGCTCCTGGTCCAACAACGAGGGCGCGTCCCTCACGAACGAGGACCCCAAGGAGAAGGGCCCGTACGGTCTGAGGGAAGCGCTCGCGAAGTCGATCAACACCTACTTCGTGCAGATGATCAGTGACATCGGCGTCTGCCCGGTCACCGAGTTGGCCGGCAAGATGGGCGTGCACCGCGCCGACGGCAAGAAGCTCAACCAGGTGCCCGCCATCACCCTCGGCACGGACGGCTTCTCGCCGCTGACGATGGCCAACGCGTACGCGACCTTCGCCAACCGCGGCGTCTACTGCACCCCGGTGTTCATCGAGTCGATCACCGGCCCGGGCGGGAAGGCCCTGGAGGTCCCCAAGTCCTCGTGCACCCGCGCCATGTCGGAGAAGACCGCCGACACCATGAACACCCTGCTGCGCGGCGTGGTCGAGGACGGCACCGGCCAGAAGGCGGGTCTGGAGAACCGCCCGAGCGCCGGTAAGACGGGTACGACGGACGAGCGCAAGGCCGCCTGGTTCGTCGGCTACACCCCGAACCTCGCCGGCGCGGTCTGGGTCGGCGGCTCCGGCTCCAAGGGCGTCAAGATGGAGCAGATCCGGATCGGCGGCGTCTTCCACGACAAGGTCTACGGCGCGGACACCCCCGGCCCCATCTGGAAGGACGCCATGACCGGCGCCCTGGAGGGCAAGCCGGCGGAGGACTTCGTCAACGTGCCGATCAAGGACCCGAATGAGAAGCCCCGCGACAACGACAAGGACCACGGCGACAAGCCGGGCCGCGACAACGGCGGGAACAACGGTGGCGACAGCCCGTGGCCGGACATCACCCTCCCGCCGGACGTGATCGGCGGAGACGACGGCTTTCCCGGCGGCAACCGGGGCGGAACCGGCAACGGCGGAAACGGGAACGGGAACAGCAACGGTTGGAACTTCCCGTAGCGCGTGGCTGAGCGCCGAGGAGTGATCGGCGCGGCAGCACAAGGCCGAGACGGCCCCGACAGCTGAAGACAAGGAAGCGGGGCCGCGCACAGGGCGCGGCCGCCGGGGGAGGG